>NZ_JBQSYL010000024.1:0-73283 GCF_052379245.1 Glutamicibacter sp. AOP12-B1-11
TTTTAAATGACCTGGCGAACCGCCGGATGCGGGCCCGCATGTCCAGTGGTGTGAGAGGTGGGGGCTAGACACCCCCACCTACTCGATTCCGTTCCGCTGCGGCCCCGAAGAAAATCAGCCTCCCGCCACCTCGGCGCGAAACTCCAGCGGACTGATCGGCGGGATGGGATCGGTGGGCAACCGCGCATAATTCAACACATCGATCCGCTGGCCATTGATCAGGAACTTGCCGCGCTCGCGTCCTTCGAGAATGAACCCGCAACGCTCGGCGACTAACTTCGACGCCGGATTGTTCACGCGCAAACCCAACTCCAGTCGCTGCAAGCGGTAGCTGGAGAATAACTCCGCCGAGAGGGCGGCCAACGCCCGGCTGCTCAACCCGCGGCCCCGATGCTCCGCGTGCAGCCAATACCAGACCCAGGCGCTCAGGTTCGCCTCATCGATGGTCCCGCACACCAGACCAACGAGCGCAGAATTCTCGACGACGGCCAACGGAACCTGCCGGGCCGGGAATTCGAGCAACATGCGGACATAGGCTTCGGCCTCGGCAAGCGTACTCACCTCGCCTTGCCGGGCCATATCCGGGCTCGAAAGGAAGGCCGCGAGGACTTGCGGTGCATCCGCTAGGCGAAGCGGACGCAAAGATGCCGTCGTTTGCCCAGCGGCGCCGAGCCGCCGGCCGCTGATCTGGGACGACGCGGATTGACCGGTGCCTTGATGAAAGAGCAACTGCCAACCTTGGGCCGAATGAACCCAGAGCGAGGTGCGTTGGCTCAGGTTCTCCGGCTTGGTTCGCCACCGCAGCATCAGCAGCGAATCGCTGAGCCTGCGCACGCGCGGATCATGCACTTCATCCCTAGTCGATTCAACGACTGGTTCATTGCACAGCTGCTCGATAATCTGCGCGCGAGAATAGCACCTGCCCGAGGCACCAACCTCTTCGAAATCTGCGTGGAGCAGCCGCAATAATGCCTGCCGATCCCGGCGGACGGCAGGCAAGAGCAGTTGCCGTTCGCCATCGATGACAACCTGTGCCAGCCGATGATCGGTAGACAAATCCTCCGGACCACTGAATTCGCTCATACCAACGAGTAAAACACAGGCAGAAGCACAGGTTGAAGTCATGAAGTTCGCCAAAGTGAGCTGAGGCATGCTTATAATCCAAGTACTCCGCGGGAGCCCAACAGCGATTGGGCTGAGAGGGCCATGTGCCGACCGCTACACCTGATGCGGGTCATGCCGCCGTAGGAAGGAAATGCCTTCGTGCATATAGTCATTGTCGGCGCCGGAATCATCGGGCTTGCCACGGCATTCGAACTGCGCGCCCGCGGCGCCGAAATCACGCTAGTGGATCCGGCGCCTGGGCTAGGAGCCAGCCACGCCGCGGCGGGAATGCTCGCACCGACCGCCGAAACCACCTGGGGGCAGGGCGCACTTCACCGCCTGATGGCCACTTCGGCCAAGGAATACCCCGCATTCATTGACCGCGTGGAACAATGCACCGGCAGCAGACCAGCGTACGTAGAAAACTCCACGCTGGTCGTCGCCGCCGAAACCGCGGATATGGACGCACTGCTTGCGCTCATGAAGCTGCAAGCCTCGCTGGGATTCAGCGCCGAGCGGCTGCTGGGCAGCGCGGCACGCAAACTCGAGCCGGCGCTTGCCACCGGCATCGCCGGCGCCATCCGCTGCGCCGAAGACCAGCAGCTGGACCCACGGTCCCTGCTGCGCATCCTGATCGATGAGCTTGACCGGTCGATCGTGCGCGAAACGGCGGTGCGGCTGCTGCGCCAGGGATCACGGACCAGTGGAGTGCTTACCTCAACTGGCCAAGAAATCCATGGCGATCAGGTACTGCTTGCCAACGGGTTGGGCGCGCTAGCAGGTGCGCCGGCTCTGCCATTGCGCCCGGTCTACGGAGACATCCTCAGGCTCCAAGGTCCGGCGGGCGCGCCGCTGATCAAGCACACCGTGCGCGGAATCGTGCATCGGCAGCCGGTCTACCTGGTGCCACGCACCGATGGGAGCCTCGTGCTGGGCGCGTCGAGCCGCGAGGACGGCCAAGAGCAGGTGAACGTGGGAGAAATGCACGCCCTGCTGGACAATGCGCGCAGGCTCGTGCCGGGCATCGTCGACACCACCTTGAACGAGGCGATCGTGCGGGCCAGGCCGGCGACACCCGATGATCGGCCGCTGCTCGGACGCGTAGATGAGGGACTGGTGGTTTCCACCGGTTATTCGCGCCACGGGGTGCTGCTTACCCCGCTCGGCGCACGGCTGGGGACCGAGCTGCTGCTCGGGAACCCGGCAGATGCACAACAGCTGACCAGCGTTTCACTCGATAGGTTTGGCGCGCAACTCGCCAACAGCACACCATTCTAGGAGCCAGAGAAGATGCAACAGATCGAATTTATCCTCAACACCGAGGCGGCCACCGTGCCGGCGGGAAGCACCGTGCGCGAGCTGCTCGCGGCGCACTTGGGAAAGAACATCGGAACGGACGGGAGGGCCAGCGACGGGTCGCGTTTAGGCGTTGCCGTAGCGGTGGACTCGGCAGTTGTCCCGCGCAGTGGCTGGAATGACTTCGAGCTGAAGCCCGGCCACCGGGTTGAACTCGTCACCGCGGCTCAGGGAGGCTGAAGATGGAAGAGCTAACTCTTGAAACCGATGGCTTCGAGGTCGCCGGGGAACGCTTCGACTCCCGGCTGATTCTCGGCACCGGCGGGGCGACCTCGATGCATACCCTCGAGCAGGCCCTGCATGTTTCGGGCACCGCGCTGACCACCGTCGCCATTCGCCATTTCGCCGCGGCCGGTTCCGGATCGGTGTACGAGCTGCTGGCGCGCAACGGGGTGCGCCCGCTGCCCAATACCGCCGGATGCTTCACCGCGCGAGATGCGGTGCTCACCGCCCAGCTGGCGCGCGAAGCGTTGGAAACCGACTGGATCAAGCTCGAAGTGATCGCCGATGAGCATACGCTGCTGCCGGATCCGATCGAATTGTTCACCGCGGCCGAAGAACTCGTCGCCGACGGCTTTAAGGTCTTCGCCTATACCAACGATGATCCGGCCCTGGCCATGCGGCTCGAACAGCTAGGCGTGGCAGCGGTCATGCCGGCCGGATCCCCGATCGGCTCCGGAATGGGGATCCTGAATCCGCACAACATCTCAACGATTACCGCGCGCGCCGGGGTACCGGTGATCCTCGACGCCGGGGTGGGGACCGCCTCGGATGCGGCCAAGGCGATGGAGCTCGGCTGCGATGCGGTGCTGCTCGCCAGCGCGGTGACCCGAGCGCAAAACGCGCCCTTGATGGCCGCCGCGATGCGCGACGCGGTCCGGGCCGGGCGCGCGGCGTTCCTTGCCGGGCGTATTCCGCAACGCGATCTCGCGCTGGCCTCATCTCCGACAGCGGGAATGATGCAAAGACTCGTCGGGGAATTCTGATGGCTACCGAGCCGATGCCGCCGCGCAGCCGTGCACAACTCGCCCGGTACACCCGCCACCTGTCCCTGCCCGGGGTGGGTGTGGAAGGCCAAGAGCGTATCGCGAACGCGAAGGTACTGATCGTGGGCGCTGGGGGATTGGGCAGCCCTATCGCCAGCTACCTGATCGCGGCCGGCGTCGGAGAGCTGAGCGTGATCGATCCGGACACCGTTGAACTCTCGAATCTGCAACGCCAGACCGTGCACCGTGAAACGGACCAGGGCCAGCTTAAGGTTGAATCGGTGCGGCGCCTGGCGGAAGAACTGAACAGCGAAGTTTCTGTGCGGCTCTACGCACAGCGACTGGATCCTGGCAACGCGTTGGAACTTTTTGCCGAACACGATGTGGTGATTGACGGCAGCGACAATTTCGCCACCCGGTACCTGTCAAACGATGCCGCGGAGTTGACCCAGACGCCGCTGGTCTGGGGCACCATCTTCCAATTCTCCGGTCAGGTCTCGGTGTTCGACCCCCGAGTGGGCCCAATGCTCAGGGATATTTTTCCCGACCTCCCGGAAGCGGATTCGGTCCCTTCCTGTGCCGAGGGAGGAGTCTTCGGGGCCCTTTGCGGAGTCATCGGTTCGCTGATGGCCACCGAGGCGCTGAAGCTGATCACCGGCGTCGGAGAACCTTTGAGCGGAAAGCTCTGGCTCTACGACGCGTTGGAGGCAAGCGTTCGCATCTTGACGTTTGCACGAGATCCGGAGCGTGCTCCGGTCACCGGGCTCGGTGAATATACCGTGGCTTCCTGTGCGGTTGCAGGCTCCGCCCAGGAGCTGAACGCAAATGAATTTGAACTGCTTCGGGACGCCCGGGAAGTCCTGGTGGTAGATGTTCGCCAGGGGTGGGAACGCGAGCTTGCGGTCATTCCCGGCAGTGTCCACTTCCCGCTGGAAAGACTTGCCAACGAAGGCTGGCGGGAGCTTCAGAGCTTCCCTGCAACCGAGCTGGTTTTCGTGTGCAAAACCGGTGTTCGCTCGCTGCGCGCCGCCACGGAATTGAACCAGTCGCTGCCCGAAGGCAGCGCCCGGGTGCGGAGTTTGCGCGGGGGAACGCTTGGGTGGCTTGCGGAAATCCGCGATGAAATAGTGACTTACTAGCCGGTGCTGACATACTGAGGTTATGCAGCGTTCCACGAAACTAGTGATCAGAGAGCTTGTTCCGGATGATGAAAGGCAGGCTATCGCCGCTCATCACGACTTGCTGGACGATGACTTTGATTTTCTTCCGACGTGGTCCGCACGCCAAAACTGGGAGGCGTACATCGAGCGCATGGCCGAGGGGCGCAGCGGCGAGTTCGTCCCCGAGGGATGGGTGCGCAGCGGACTGTTCGTTGCCGACCTGGACGGACAACTCGTTGGCCGTGTTTCGGTGAGGTACGAACTCAACGATTTTCTCAGCGAAGTCGGCGGACACCTGGGCTATGGTGTTGTCCCGAAATTCCGCGGACAGGGAATCGCCACCCAACTGTGCAGATTCGCCCTCGCCGAGTTGGGATCCCACGGTGTCGACTCGGCTTTGGTAACCTGTGATAAGCAGAACGCCGCCTCGCGCGCAACGATTATCGCGTGCGGCGGCCAAATAGATCAAAACCGTCCCTCGGTTGAAGAAAACGGCGGAAATACGAAGCTCCGCTATTGGATTTCAACACGCGGCTAGATCCCGTTAATCAAGTAATTTCTGTATGTTGCGCCACAGATAAACAACGCAATTGCCTCGAGCGCGTAAAATAGTATGTTGGGTCGCCTGTGGCCCCGCCTCCGAGACCCTAAATTCTCTACACGAAGTGAGCCTTCCCGTATGTCAGATACAACTCTCATCCGTCGCGACGACCTGCGCAACGTAGCAATCGTTGCTCACGTTGACCACGGCAAGACCACCTTGGTCAACGCAATGCTCCAGCAGACTGGTGCATTCGACAGCCACGGTGAAACCGAAGATCGCGTGATGGACTCCGGCGAGTTGGAACGCGAGAAGGGCATCACCATTCTTGCTAAGAACACCACGGTGTTCTACAGCGGTCCGGCCGCCGAGGGCAAGAACATGACCATGAACATCATCGACACCCCGGGTCACGCTGACTTCGGTGGCGAGGTCGAGCGCGGCCTTTCCATGGTCGATGGCGTGGTTCTGCTGGTTGACGCTTCCGAAGGTCCACTGCCACAGACCCGTTTCGTGCTTCGCAAGGCCTTGAGCGCCAACCTTCCGGTGATCATCGTCGTGAACAAGACCGACCGCCCGGACTCGCGCATCGAAGGCGTCATCTCCGACTCCATGGATCTGCTGCTGGGTCTGGCCTCGGACTTGGCCGATGAAGCTCCAGATCTGGATCTGGACGCGATCTTGAACGTTCCTGTCGTCTTCGCTTCGGGCAAGGCCGGCTACGCGTCGAAGAACCAGCCAGAAGACGGCACCCTGCCAGACAATGAGGACCTCGAGCCATTGTTCGAGACCATCATCAAGCACGTGCCGGCCCCGACCTACAACGAGGGCGAAGTTCTCCAGGCGCACGTCACCAACCTTGACGCCTCGCCGTTCCTTGGCCGTCTTGCCTTGCTGCGTATCTTCAACGGCACCCTGCGCAAGGGCCAGGTCGTTGCCTGGGCCCGCCAGGATGGCACCATGAAGCAGGTCAAGATCACCGAGCTGCTGGCCACCAAGGGCCTGGCCCGCGTTCCGGCCGAAGAAGCCGGTCCGGGCGAGATCGTTGCAGTCGCCGGTATCGAGGACATCATGATCGGTGAAACCCTCACCGACCTTGAGAACCCAAAGCCATTGCCGCTGATCACCGTTGATCCACCGGCCATCTCGATGACCATCGGTATCAACACCTCGCCGCTGGCCGGCAAGGTGAAGGGCGCCAAGGTGACCGCGCGCCAGGTCAAGGACCGCCTGGACAAGGAACTGATCGGTAACGTTTCGTTGAGCGTACTGCCAACCGAGCGTCCGGATGCTTGGGAAGTTCAGGGCCGTGGCGAATTGGCACTGGCAATCCTCGTCGAGCAGATGCGCCGCGAAGGCTTCGAACTGACCGTTGGCAAGCCACAGGTTGTCACCAAGATGATCGACGGCAAGGTCAACGAGCCAATGGAACACATGACCATTGACGTGCCAGAGGAGTACCTCGGCGCAATCACCCAGCTGATGGCTTCGCGCAAGGGCCGGATGACCAACATGGCCAACCACGGCACCGGCTGGGTCCGCATGGAATTCATGGTTCCTGCCCGTGGCCTGATCGGCTTCCGTACGCGCTTCATGACCGAAACCCGCGGCGCCGGCATTGCCGCCTCGTTGGCTGAAGGCTACGAGCCATGGGCCGGTCCAATCGAGTACCGCATCAACGGTTCGATCGTGGCTGACCGCGCTGGCGTGGTCACTCCGTTCGCGATGATCAACCTGCAGGAACGCATGAACTTCTTCGTGCGTCCAACCGAAGAGGTCTACGAGGGCATGATCGTTGGCGAGAACTCGCGCGCCGATGACATGGACGTGAACATCACCAAGGAAAAGAAGCTCACCAACATGCGTGCGGCTTCCTCGGACTCCTTCGAGAACCTGACCCCACCGCGTAACCTGACTCTCGAAGAGTCGCTGGAATTCGCTCGCGAAGACGAGTGCGTTGAGGTGACCCCGGAAGCGATCCGCATCCGCAAGGTGCTGCTGAACGCAAACGACCGTGCCAAGGCAACGCGTGCACGAGCAAAGAGCTAACCAGCCGCTCACCGTCGGCGGCAACCCGGGCGCGCTGCTGCGTGGCCTGGTTGCCGCCGTGGTTGCAGGTTTACTCGGTACGGCAATCCACGCTTCGCTGAGCTACGCGGGCGATATCCCGCTGGTCTGGGGAGTGCTGCTGGCTTGGCTGCTGCTGGGGCTGCTCGTTTACTGGTCGGTGATTGCCTCGGGCAAGCTCTGGGCCGGAGCGGTAGGATTCATCGGCTGCTACCTGGTCGTCGGCTCGATTTCCTATTTCGGAAACGACACGCTGATCTTGCCGCTGCAGTACCTTCAGTACCTGCCAGGTCCGACCATCGCGTCCCTGTTGTGGATGTATGGAATGATCGTGCCCGCCGTGATCGCGTTAACCGCTGCACTGCGAGTGCTTCGCAAACGCCAGCGTTAAGCCAAAAAATCCCCAGCCAATGGCTGGGGATTTTTTTGCGCAAAAACTACTTATTGCCGGTTACATCGAGGTGGTGGGCCAGGAACAACGAGGTGGCAACGCCGTCAACCTCCGGTTCGCGCATCGCATAGTCTTCGATAACCGCGCGAATGCGGCCCATCATTTCCTTCTGCGTAGTCTCGGATAATTTCAACCCCACGCGGATGACCTGAATTTCCTCGGGCTCCAGCCCGTTGATTTCCTGCAAGAACGTGTCCACAAGCAGGGGAGCGGCATCGGGGATGCGGGTACCCCACGATTGGCGGGTGCTGCGATAGGGGACTTCCTTCGCCCCACGGTTTCCCCGGCGAGGTTCCTCTGCGCTGAGAAAACCGCTGCTCACCAGCGTGCGTACGTGATGCAACGAGGTAGCCGGGTTCAACTCGAGAATGTCAGCTATTTCCTTGTTGGTGCGAGGCTCATGCAGGCATAGGCGCAGAATTCTAAGCCTCAACGGCGAGCTCAATGCTCGAGCGCGGGCTTGGACGTGTTCGTCGGACGGCATATGGCCAGCATACGCGAAATTGGCCCAGTGATTGGTATCTTCAAATCACATGTCGCGAAACCAGCGGTCTGCGGGCGGCGGCGCAACCGCGCAAGGAGTTCCGCGGGGCTCCGTGGAACCTCTGCGGGCCTGTCAACGCGTTGGCTCGCGCGGAGGGGTTACTTCAGGGTTGGCGGACGAGATCGGCGTACCGGTGGCGGCGGAACGCGTTTGGCGTGGGTGATATTTTCACGCTCCACCTCGACCGGGCCGCGCCGAGTGCTGATGCGGATCTTGTCCGCATTCACCTCGATGACCTCCCCAAGTACGTCGCTGCTGGCGCGGTTGCCTGTGGTGACAGATGACTCGGTAAGTCGGTAGCGGACCACAATGCGGTCACCGGGAGTAAGATCTTCAAATTTGAGCATATTTTCCGTCATGTAATTGTAAGAAGAATTCACTTTCGCAGTCGCGCAACGAAATGTGAATGGTCGATTACGTCACAGGATGAGTGTGCGAGATCCCTTGCATGGGTATCAGGACTAGACTGTAGCTAGAGCTTACTTGCGGATTCAACGAGCAGTCGTTAAATCCGTGAAACCGAAGTGAAATCTTAAAATTGCGCTAAGAAAGGTCTCAACACCCGTGACTTACATCATCGCCCAGCCGTGCGTCGACGTTAAAGACAAGGCGTGTGTCGAAGAGTGCCCGGTAGATTGCATTTACGAAGGCGAACGCTCGCTGTACATTCATCCCGATGAGTGCGTCGACTGTGGTGCTTGTGAACCGGTGTGCCCCGTCGAGGCCATCTACTACGAGGACGATGTTCCGGACGAGTGGGCCGACTATTACAAGGCCAATGTCGAGTTTTTCGACGAACTTGGTTCACCCGGTGGCGCCGCTAAGATTGGAAACACAGGAAATGATCACTCGTTGATCAGCGTCCTGCCTCTGCAAAACCAAGGCTAGGTTCCCCCTTTTATGCTTGAGCTCCCCGATTACCCCTGGAACCAGCTCGCACCCTACCGCGAGTTGGCTGCCGAACATCCAGGTGGTGTTGTCGATCTTTCCATCGGCACACCTGTCGATGACACACCACAGGTAATCCAGCAGGCTCTGGCAGAAGCCGCAAATTCCCATGGATACCCGACCACCCACGGAACGCCCGCGGTGCGTCAGGCAATCGTCGACTGGTATGCCCGACGGCGCAACGTCACCGGGCTCGGTATTGACGATGTCATGCCCACTGTTGGTTCCAAAGAGCTGGTGGCCTGGCTCCCGCTCTTGCTCGGCATGGGTGCCGAGGACATCTTGGTGCGTCCGAAGATTGCTTACCCCACTTACGATATCGGTGCTCGCTTGGTTGGAGCCACGGCCATCGCCGCGGACGATTTGAGCGAACTGACCGAGGCGGAACGCGCTCGCGTGAAGCTGGTCTGGGTCAATTCTCCCGGTAACCCCACCGGCAAGGTCCGCGACGTGGAATCGCTGCGCCAATTGGTCGCCGAGGCGCGCGAACTCGGTGCGGTCGTGGCCTCCGACGAATGCTACGCCGAGCTTGGCTGGGATGAGTTCGACGGTCAGGTGCCCAGTGTTCTGGACCCGCGGGTCAACGGTGGAAACCTGGATAATTTACTCTCGCTGTACTCCCTGTCCAAGCAATCGAACCTCGCCGGGTACCGGGCCGCATTCGTTGCCGGTGCCCCGAATTTGATGCCCGCGTTGGTCAACAGCCGCAAACATGCCGGCATGATCGTCCCTGGTCCCATTCAGCACGCAATGGTCATCGCCTTGGGTGATGACGCGCATGTGGCCGCGCAGCGTGAACTGTATCGGGCGCGCCGCGAAGCGTTGCGCCCAGCTCTTGAAAACTTCGGGTTGACCATCGAGGATTCGGTGGCCGGACTTTACCTCTGGTGCACCGAGGGCCGCTCCAGCTGGCAGACGCTGCAGCGCCTGGCGGAGCTTGGAATCGTCGCCGGCCCAGGTGCCTTTTACGGAACTGCCGGGCAGTCGCACGTACGTGTGGCGCTGACCGGTTCCGACGAACGGATCGCCACGGCCGTTGAGCGGTTGAATTCATCCGCCGCCCGGTGAAGATGACAGTCTAATTAGCATGAACGGGTCAGTTAGCGGTATGTTCTACCGTGACGACTGACCTTTCGGAACTAAAGCCTTTCCGGTTAGGAGATGCAATGACAGATACTAAATCTGCACAGCTACATTTTGGTGAATCCAGCCTAGAGCTACCGGTTATCCCGGCTGCCGAGGGCAATGATGGTTTTAACGTAGCGCCACTATTGAAGACCACCGGGAACGTAACCTACGATCCCGGCTTCATGAATACCGCGGCCACTAAGTCCGCGATCACCTACATCGACGGCGACGCAGGCATCCTGCGCTACCGCGGTTACCCAATCGAGCAGCTGGCACAGCACTCGAGCTTCACCGAGGTCAGCTACCTGCTGATCAACGGCGAACTGCCTTCGGCGACCGAGCTGGAAACCTTCGATGGTTCCCTGCGCCGCCACACCCTGCTGCACGAAGAGCTCAAGGGCTTCTTCGGCGGCTTCCCCCGCGATGCACACCCCATGCCGGTGCTGTCCTCGGCCGTTTCGGCCCTGTCGACCTGGTACCAGGATTCGCTGGATCCAACCGATGACGTGCAGGTCGAGCGTTCGACCCTGCGCCTGCTGGCAAAGCTGCCGGTACTTGCCGCCTATGCGCACAAGAAGTCCATCGGCCAGGCACTGCTGTACCCGGATAACTCGATGAACATGGTCGAGAACTTCCTGCGCCTGTGCTTCGGCACCGCCGCCGAGCCCTACGAGCTGGACCCAGATGTGGTCAAGGCCCTCGACCTGCTGCTGATCCTGCACGCAGACCACGAGCAGAACTGCTCGACCTCCACCGTGCGCCTGGTCGGCTCCTCGGATGCGAACATGTTCGCCTCGGTCTCCGCAGGCATCCATGCCCTGTCGGGCCCAGCACATGGTGGCGCCAACGAGGCAGTGCTCAAGATGCTGCGCGAGATCCAGTCTTCGGGCATAACTCCTGAGGCCTTCATGGAGAAGGTGAAGAACAAGGAAGACGGTGTACGCCTGATGGGCTTCGGCCACCGCGTGTACAAGAACTACGATCCACGTGCACGCATCATCAAGCAGACCGCACACGATCTGCTGGCCAAGCAGGGCAATAACCAGCTGCTTGACATCGCGATGAAGCTGGAAGAAACGGCGCTGAACGATGAATACTTCATCTCACGCAAGCTCTACCCGAACGTGGACTTCTACACCGGCCTGATCTACACCGCGATGGGCTTCCCGGAGAAGATGTTCACCGTGCTCTTCGCCATCGGCCGCCTGCCGGGCTGGATCGCCCAGTGGCGCGAACTGATCAAGGACCCAGAGACCAAGATCGGCCGTCCACGCCAGTTGTACATGGGTGAGACCGAGCGCAACTACCCGGGCGTCTAAGCCGCGGATAGACGATTGAGTCTTGGCGAAACGGCCGGGCAAGCACGAAAGTGTTTGCCCGGCCGTTCCCTGTTTTAACGCGGAATTTCGGCGTATCCTAGGGTTCTAGGGCGCAATGATGCGTGGAAAAGTCAGGTGGTGCGCGTGTATTTTCGTCGTGGCAATAATTGGACTTTGGCCATAAATACAAATCCGAGCATGGTGTTGGCACTTTACCTACGCGAGTTGGGCGGGCTGGACCCGACCGAGGTGGGACCGAACTCCGGACTTGCGCCTGGCATCAAGGCACGCGGCAATCGGCAGGTGGCGGCCGGGCAAATCAAGCAGGAATGGTCCTCCTGGTGGGATTCGCTCATTTCCCGGGATCCAACAAGCGATGCCGAAGGCACCGTGGATCTGCTGGCGGACCTAGGCGCCGGCTGCTATCCAGAACTAGCGAAGCTGGCCAGCGCGCACTACGGGCAGGCCACCTTGTATGCTCAGCAGCACCGTGCGAAATTCAGCGAGCAGTCCAAAGACTATATTCCGCAGCGCATGGACGAGGTCGAACGGATTCTCATCGACCACGGGGTAGAACATGCCCAAGAGGTGGAAGAAATGCAGATTCAGGTCATCGACGTGCCGCTCACCGAGCCGCGGGCCTGGCTGATCGGCGGCGCGACGATCGTCGCGAGCACCTCGTTGTTGCGTGACGGGCGGGCCTTTCACGGTTACATCCAACCCATGGTGACCATCATCTTCCCCTGAGTGCTGTACGCAAAGAGGTCGAGGGACGCACCAGCCGGTGCGTCCCTCGACCTTTTGCGTTGGGAGAACTAGTTGGCGTGCAGCGCGCTGTTCAGCTCGACCTGCTGTCCGGCGCGGGCCAGTGCCTCCACGGCGCCGCTGACCGAATTGCGGCGGAAGAGCAGGTTCGGGACACCGGAGAGCTCCAGGGCCTTGACCGACTTCGCACCGAGCTGCACCCGGGTGCCAGCGGTAACGTAAAGTCCTGCTTCGACCACGCAGTCATCTCCGATGGAGATGCCCACCCCCGCGTTGGCTCCCAGCAGGACGCGCTCGCCAATGGTGATGCGTTCCTTGCCGCCGCCGGAGAGCGTGCCCATGATCGAGGCGCCGCCGCCGACATCGGAGCCGTCACCGACAACCACGGAGGCCGAGATGCGCCCTTCGACCATCGAAGCGCCCAGGGTGCCGGCATTGAAGTTCACGAAGCCCTCGTGCATCACCGTGGTTCCTTCGGCCAGGTGCGCGCCGAGGCGGACACGGTCCGCATCGGCGATCCGCACGCCGGTGGGCAACACGTAGTCGACCATGCGCGGGAACTTATCGACGCCGAAGACATCGACGTTGCCGCGGGCGCGCAGTTTCAGTCGGGTCATTTCGAATCCCGCCACCTGGCAAGGGCCGAAGTTGGTCCACACCACGTTGGCCAGGTGTCCGAACACGCCGTCGAGGTTGATCGAGTTCGGGGTGACCAGGCGGTGCGAAAGCAGGTGCAGGCGCAGCCACACATCGGCGGTGTCGGCAGGCGCCACATCGAGGTCGATGGTCAGCGAAATGACCTTCTGCGTGGTGCCACGCTGGGCGTCGTCGAGTGCGGCGGCGGAAAGTTCGCCGGAAAGTTCTGGAGCCTCGGCGAGCACACCGAGAACGGGGGCCGGGTACCAGACGTCAAGTACGGTGCCATCGGTCGCGATGGTGGCCAAACCATGACCGGAGGCCAAACGTACTGAGGAGTCAAAAGAAGTTGCTGCAGGTTCAAAAGTCATTCTCTGATCGTAGCGTTTGCACTGCGAGTAATGTTGATAAATGACAGCGGTATGAACTCAAAAAGTGTAGAACGATGGGTATTGTGAACGAATTAGACCTTCGAGAAGACGTCGCCAGCCTGACCGAACGGATCATGAATATCGAATCCGTCTCCGGAAACGAAAAGGCGTTGGCAGATGCGGTCCATCAAGCGTTGTTGGCGCTGGAGCACCTGGAGGTGCACCGGGACGGGGACTCCATCGTGGCGCGCACTCGGCTCGGTCGCGAGCGACGGGTGGTGCTGGCCGGTCACCTGGATACGGTGCCGTTGCCGCATACCCAAGGAGCGCGCGGCACGGTGCCGGCCACGGTGGTCGACGGGGTGCTCTACGGCCGCGGGGCGACGGATATGAAAGGCGGGGTCGCGGTCCAGCTGGCTCTTGCCGCCGAACTGACCGATCCACGCTATGACGTCACCTACATCTTCTACGACCACGAAGAGGTCGCCGCGGCGAAATCCGGATTGGGACGTCTGGCCCGGAATGCGCCAGAGCTGCTGACCGCCGACTTTGCGATTCTGCTTGAACCGACCAACGGCACGGTGGAGGGCGGCTGCAATGGCACAAGCCGTTTCCTGGTGCGAACCACCGGCACCGCGGCGCATTCGGCTCGCGCCTGGATGGGGGAGAACGCCATCCACAAGGCCGCCCCGATCCTGGCGCGCTTGGCAGCCTACGAGCCGCAGACCCTCGATGTCGAAGGCCTGGCCTACCGGGAATCGATGAACGCGGTACGGATCTCCGGTGGCATCGCCGGGAACGTGATTCCGGATTATTGCGAGGTGGAGGTCAACTACCGCTTCGCCCCGGATAAGGACCTGGCCCAGGCCGAAGCGGCCGTGCGCTCGCTGTTCGAGGGATTTGAGGTCGAACGCACCGATGGTGCCGAAGGCGCCCGCCCGGGCCTGGACCAAGCCATTGCGGCCTCGCTGGTCGAGATCCTCGGGCAGGAGCCCAAGCCGAAATACGGTTGGACCGATGTGTCGCGTTTTTCTGCGCTGGGAATCTCGGCGGTGAACTTTGGCCCGGGCGACGCCTTGCTGGCCCACACCGATGACGAGCATGTCACGCAGCAGGCCATCCGCGATTGCCGCAACACCCTGCGTGCCTGGTTGAGCGAAACCAAATAGTAACCGGACCCTTGGACTCGGGGGTTAAAACAGCAGTTGCCTCCCCAAAAGGAGAGGCAACTGCTGGCGAGGAGCAATCCGACTAGCTCCGAGGATTCGGTTCGTCCTCGGCGTTCGGAGTTGGTTCCACCGGCAATACCGAGGGAGCTCCGACGACTGCAGCCTGCGGGGCCTGGCCGCCGGTCTTGTCCTTCTTCTCCCTGCTGCCCAGACGGCGCGAGACGATCTCGGCAATCTTGCCCAGGGTGAAGTTGATCAGGATGAAGATCGCCGCGGCAACGATCAGTGCCTGCAGCACGTTGCCGTTGGGAGACGAGTAGGTGCGTGCGAAGAACAGCAGCTCGTTGAAGCTGATGATGTAGCCCAGCGCCGAGTCCTTCAAGATGACGATGAACTGCCCGATCAGGGCCGGCAGCATGGCCACCAACGCCTGGGGGATTTCAATGAACCGCAATGACTGCCCGCGGGTCAGGCCGATCGCAATGCCTGCCTCGCGTTGCCCCTTGGGCAGGTTATGCACGCCGGAGCGCACCAGCTCGGCGACCACCGAACCGTTGTAGAACACCAGTGCGGCGACCACAGCCCACAGCGCGGTATCTCCTGGCAGTTGCAGGGAACGGGAGAAGAACACGTTGAAGAACACGATCATCAGCAGCACCGGCACGGCGCGGAAGAATTCCACGACAACGGTGCTGAACCCGTTGATGAGCTTGTTCTGCGAAAGCCGTCCGACGCCGAAGATCAGGCCGAAGATCACCGAGCCGACGATGCCCAGCACGGCGGCCTTGAGCGTGTTCAGCAGACCCGGCAGCAGATAGTTGGCCCAGGTGCTGCCTTCGATGAAGTCATCCCATTGGGAAGGCTGCATCTGGTCCTTGTTGGCCAGCCCGAAGATGATCCAAGCCAGGAGTCCGGCCGCAATCAGCGCGCCGACGACGTTGATGGCCAGGATGTTTCGCCGGGCCTTAGGACCCGGGGTGTCAAAGAGAATCGAGGCGCTCATCGTGCCACCGCCAGTTTCTTGGAGAGCCAGGTTGTTAGCAGACCCACCGGGATCACGATGATCACAAAGCCGACGGCGAAGGTCAGGAAGATCGGGATCACGATGTCCGCGCGGAATTCGATCATGGTCTTCATGGTCGAGGAGGCCTCGGTTGCCACCGAGCCGACGGCTGCTACGGTCGAGTTCTTAATCAGCGCGATCAAGGTGTTGCCCAACGGGACGATTGCGCCGCGGAAGGCCTGCGGCAAGATGACCTCGCGGGCCGCAGGCAAGAAGCTCAGCCCGATGGCGCGAGCGGCCTCGGCCTGCCCCAGCGGCACGGTGTTCACGCCCGAGCGGATGGCCTCGCAGACGAATGCTGCGTGGTAGAGGGCAAGTCCCATGACCGCCAAGCGGAAGAAGTTCCCCTGGAAATCTCCACCCAGGTTGAAGCCCAATTGCCCGTAGAGCGCCAGCACTCCGAAGAGGATGATGATCGTCAGCGGAGTGTTCCTGATGAGGTTCACATAGCTGGCGCCTATCGCACGGAAGCTGGCGACCGGTGAAATGCGAAGGAGCGCAAGTACCGTGCCTAGGAGCAGGGCGCCCAGAGCGGCCCAGAAAGTTAGTTGGATGTTGACCCAGAATGCTCCGGGTACGTCGTATTCAGTGAATATCGATAGATAGTTGTCCACTGCAAGCCTCTATCTCGATGGCCGCACCTGCGGCCAAGCGGCTATGGGTGTGGTGCCCGCTGCACGGGGCACCACGAAACATGAAGGTGTGCAAAGGGGCCAAGGGCAATGCGCTTGGCCCCTTTGCTACGGATGCTGCTAAGCGCAGGTATCCGAGAGTTCCGGTGGGTTGGTTTCCGAGTTCGGCGTGTAGCCGGTGCCCTCGGTGTTTGCCGTCAAGGCTTCTTCCCAGGCGCCGGATTCGATCATCTTGGTGATCGCCGCGTTGATGTCGCCGCACTTGTCGGTTCCGTCGGGAAGGCCCACTCCGTAGTTTTCCTCGGAGAACGGTGCACCGGCAACCTTGAACTTGCCCTGGTAGGCAGGCTGGGCCGCCAAACCGGCGAGGATGATGTCATCGGTGGTCACCGCGTCGATGGTGCCGCCGCCCATCTGGGTCACGCATTCTGCGTAGCCCGGAAGCTCCTGCAGGTTGGTGTTCTCGGCGTAGTTGTCCTTCACCTTCTGGGCCGAGGTGGAACCGGTGACCGAGCACAGGTTCTTGCCGTTGAGGTCTTCGGGGCTGGCGATATCCGAATCCGTGGCCACCAGCAGATCCTGGCCTGCAACGAAGTATGGTCCGGCGAAGTCGACAACCTTATTGCGTTCCTCGGTGATCGAGTAGGTTGCGAAGATCATGTCGACCTGGTCATTCTGGAGCATGGTTTCGCGGTTCGCCGAAGGGGCCGAAACCCATTCGATGTTCTCCTCGGCGTAGCCCAGCTCGTTGGCAACGTACTTGGCAACATCTACGTCGAATCCGGTGTAGTTGTTGCCGTCTTTGAAGCCGAGGCCCGGCTGGTCGAACTTGATGCCGATGCGGATGCTCTCGGCATCGCCTTCGCCGCTCCCTCCGCCACATGAAGTGAGGGCCAAAGCCGCCACGGCTGCCATTGCAGCGACAGCGCCTAAACGATTCTTACGCATGATTCCTCCTGAATACAGAATGCGGTGATGGAATTAGTGGTTGGTAATGAGCTTGCCCAGGAAGTCCTTGGCACGGTCGCTCTGCGGGTTGGTGAAGAACTCGTGCGGAGTGGCCTGCTCGACGATCTGCCCGTCGGCCATGAAAATCACTCGGTCGGCGGCCTTGCGGGCGAAGCCCATCTCGTGGGTCACCACCAGCATGGTCATGCCTTCCTTGGCCAACCCGACCATGGTGTCTAGCACCTCATTGATCATTTCCGGGTCCAGCGCACTGGTCGGCTCGTCAAACAGCATGACCTTCGGCCTCATGGCCAGCGCACGGGCAATTGCCACGCGCTGCTGCTGGCCGCCCGAGAGCTGAGCTGGCAATTTGCCGGCCTGGTTGGCGACGCCTACGCGCTCCAAGAGCTGCATGGCGAGCTTGTCCGCCGCGGCCTTCTTCAGCCCCTTGACCTTGATCGGGCCGAGAGTCACGTTCTCCAGAATGGATTTGTGCGCGAAGAGGTTGAAGGACTGGAAAACCATTCCCACATCGGCGCGAAGCGTCGCCAGCGCCTTGCCCTCCTCGGGCAGGATCTTGCCATCGATGCTGATTTTGCCGTCGTCAATCGTCTCCAGACGATTAATGGCGCGGCAGAGCGTCGACTTGCCCGAACCGGAAGGTCCGAGAATGACTACAACCTCACCCTTGGTGACCTGAAGATTGATGTCGTTCAGTACATGGAGTGCCCCATAATGCTTGTTGACCCCAGTCAATTCAACGATGGGGCCGTCAGAAGAAGCTTGAGCTTGCTGATCGCTTTTCATAATCTAGACATTACTTCATGTGACGCACATAATGCGAGGCTACGAATGCGTCACAAAAAGTTGTTATCAAACTGTTCCGTAATCGTGCATCGGGCAATGCGCTGGATGCTGGGTGGTTACCGATAGAGTGAGGTCATGGTCCATAAGCGTAAAAGCGAAGAAAATGCGCATGCAGGGCGCAAGGTCCACGTTGAAGCGAGCTGGCCGAACAAAGAGCCAGCCGAGCAACTTGACCGCTATCTGCTGGAGAGTCCGCAGGAAGACGTCACGCATAGCGATGTGTGGCGCGTGCTGCGCATCCAATCGGAATTCGTCTCTGGATTCGGTTCGTTGGCAGGGCTGGGACCAGCGGTGTCGGTTTTCGGTTCGGCGCGCACCGATCCGGACAGCCTGTACTACAAGCAGGCTTATCGCATCGGGCAACGGCTAGCCCAGTCCGGGGTAATCACCATCACCGGTGGCGGCCCGGGCGCGATGGAGGCTGCCAACAAGGGTGCCAGCGATGCGGAAGGCTCCTCGGTGGGGCTGGGGATCGAACTGCCCTTCGAAACCGGGCTGAATTCCTGGGTGAACCGCGGCATCAACTTCCGCTATTTCTTCGTGCGCAAAACCATGTTCGTCAAGTACTCGCAGGGATTCATCGTGCTGCCTGGGGGTTTTGGCACCTTGGACGAGCTTTTCGAGGCACTGACCTTGGTGCAGACGCAGAAGATCACCGGATTCCCCATTGTCTTGGTTGGCACCGAATATTGGGGTGGGCTGGTGGACTGGCTGACGGATGTGGTTGCCAAGGAACGCGCCATTTCACCAAAGGACCTGGATCTCTTCCACCTCACCGACGATCCCGACGAAGCCGTGGACATCGTGTTGCGTAATATGGTGGAGGACCTGGAAAAGAAGCAATCGAGCCGGAGCTAGCCATGCCATTTTTTCTCATAGCACTGGCAATCCTGGCCGTGGGCGGCGTGGCGTTGCTGATTTCAAGCCAACGGAAATCGGTTCCGGCAGGCCGGCATTTCGAATCCACGAGCGAGCCAATTGTGGGGCTCGTGGAGCATGAAGCGTCGTTGCCGCCGGTGTTGTTGCCGGAGCATCCGCGCGCCAACGATATTGACTCCGTGAAGTTCTCGCTGGGGCTGCGCGGCTACCGCTGCGATCAAGTAGACGACACCCTTGATGTGCTGGCTGCCGAGATCACCCGACTGGAAAATACAATTCGTGACATGGAGTCCCGGCGTGTGATTAGCGACACGACGCAAAATTAGCAATAATAGAAGATAAGTGTCCCTTATCAGCGACGAATCATCGCAGAAGGTGGACTTAGACATTGGGTTGTGCGCAAGGCAAAAAATGTTGCGCGCGTTAGCCACGGACGAAGGGAACAGCTCATATGGCTGCGATGAAGCCACGTACCGGTGACGGGCCGATGGAAGTCACCAAAGAGGGTCGAAGCCTGATTTTGAGACTGCCAATCGACGGCGGAGGTCGTCTGGTGGTGGAGCTGAACAGTGCGGAAGCAACTGAACTGCGTAACTGTCTAGTTGGGGTCACCGAATAATTCTTTAGCAAACCGAGGGCCGGCAAGATGCCGGCCCTCGGTTTTTCTACCCGCCGAACGCCCCGCTAGCGCGCTTTAGGTGCGGGCAGCACCGTGGCCACGAACAATCCCTGCTCGCTGGGGAAGAGGTGGGTCTGCAGCTTCGGGTCCTCGCGCAGCAGGCGCAGGGCATCGCGGGTGGCGACGGTGGAGGCGCGGCGTACCGCGGGACGCGCGAGGCGGTGTTCATCGAATGCGTTATTCAGCACGATCACTCCGCCCGGACCCACCAGGCGCTTGGCCTCGGCCACGTAGTCCAGCAGCAGTTCCGCGCTGGCATCGATGAGCACCAGGTCATAGGCGTGGTCGGCCAAGCGGGAGAGCACGCTTTCGGCGCGCTCGTTGATGATGCGCACGCGCGCCGAGAGGATTCCGGCTTCGCGCAGGCCCTGGCGCATGGCGTTGGCATGCTCCAGATCCGATTCGATGGCCGTCAGCGTCCCCGTGGCGCCCATGGCTTCGAGCATCGCCATGGAGGCGACACCTACTCCGGAGCCGATCTCGACGATGCTGTGCGGGGCGCGCAGGGTGCAGAGCAAGGCGAGCATCGAGCGCCCGGCCGGATCGATGCATCGAACACCAAGATCCGCGGCCCGCTCGCGTGCGGCAAGCACATGATCGCGCTCGGGCAGCTGGTTTTGGCTGAAGCCCCAGCTGGCGAGGAGTTCTGGATTCATCGAAGGCATGAGTGTGAGGTCCTTGGGGTTGTCTGTCGGGTGGTCCGGAGACCATCGTACCTACCGAGTTGGGCCGATCTTGGACGAACTGCTGGCAGGTGCGCAGGCGATTCTTAGCTTCAGCTCAGCTTTCCGGGTCACAATTGAAGAGTGAACACTGCAAGTAGCCAGCTAATTGCCCCCGTGGACGGCCCCGAAACCGAGACCCCCTCATGGGACTCCATGGTGCACGACCATGGCGAACGGGTCTTCCGTTTGGCGTACCGTCTGACCGGTAACCGCCAGGATGCCGAGGACCTGTCGCAGGAAGCCTTCGTGCGGGCGTTCAACGCGTTGGAGAAGTACACGCCCGGCACCATGGGCGGATGGCTGCACCGCATCACCACCAACCTGTTCCTCGACCAGGCGCGGCGCAAGTCCAAAATCCGTTTTGACCGTTTTGCCGAGGGCGCCGAGGACCGCTTCCCGAGCAACGCGGTCACCCCCGAGCGGGACTTCGAATTCAACAATCTGGACGTCGATGTGGCCAAGGCGCTCAAGGCGCTCGCCCCCGACTTCAGGGCGGCGATCGTCTTGTGCGATATGGAGGGTTTCTCCTATGAGGAAGTCTCGCAGATCCTGAATGTGAAGCTGGGCACCGTGCGGTCGCGCATCCACCGTGGGCGCGCCATGCTGCGCGACGCGTTGGCGCACCGCAACCCGGCCAACCGCGCCCCGTTGACCGTGAGCCTGCCGCGCATCCCGTTGGGGCTGCGCACCGCCAAGCAGGGCTGACGCATAAGCCATCCGCCGTGGCGCGGTGACTTCGACCATTCGAAGCCGACAAGGTAATCTTTCATACGTGGAGTTAATTGGAATCAATGGCGGAGAATTCATTATTCTCGCCATCCTCGCAGTGGTGATCTTGGGTCCCGAGAAGCTTCCGGAGTACGCCAAAAAACTGGCTAACCTGGTCAAGGAACTACGCCGCATGGCCAATGGCGCCAAGGAGCAGCTGCGTGAAGAGGTCGGCGACGAGGTCGCAGACATGGACTGGCGCAAGCTGGACCCGCGGCAGTACGATCCGCGGCGGATCATCAAGGAAGCGCTCGTCGATGAATTCGACGAGGCGGTGAACGCGGCCAAGGCGCCGCCGCACCCCGCGCAGGCCCCGGTGCGAACGGCCGTTGAGACCGCCAAGCAGCAACCGCTGGCGGCCGACGAGCTGGCCCCCTTTGACACGGAAGCCACCTAGAACCTCTAGAAGGACATTGGCAGCGATCGCCCGGCAAGCCCGCGCGGCCGCTGCCCTAATTTCTGCGCCAGCTGGCGCAGGGAACCGGCCACCGGCGACTCCGGGGTGCCCAGCACCACCGGGACCCCTCGATCCGAGCCCACTCGCACCGCCTCTTCCAGCGGCAGCTGGGCGAGCAGCTCCACCGGATATCCGAGCTGTTCGCTGAGCGATTCGCTCAGCCGCTGCCCGCCGCCGGTTCCGAAGATCTCCATCTTGCCGCCGTCGGGCAGGCTCAGGTAGCTCATATTCTCCACCACGCCGATCACCTGCTGCTTGGTTTGCAAGGCAATGGTTCCGGCGCGTTCGGCCACCGCGGTCGCGGTGGCCTGCGGGGTGGTGATCACCAGCAGTTCGCTATTGGGCAGCAGCTGCGAAACCGAGATCGCCATATCCCCGGTGCCCGGGGGCAGGTCCAGCAGCAGCACGTCCAGGTCCCCGAAGTACACGTCGGTCAAGAACTGTTCCAGCGCGCGGTGCAGCATCGGCCCGCGCCAGATCACCGGCTGGTTCGAGTCCAGGAACATGCCGATGGAAATGACCTTCACCCCATGGGCTACCGGGGGCAGGATCATCTCGTCCACGCGGGTCGGTTTCCCGGTGATGCCCATCAGCGCCGGGATCGAGAAGCCGTGCACGTCGGCATCGATCAGCCCGACCTTCAACCCGTCCGCGGCCATGGCGGCCGCCAGATTCGCGGTGATCGAGGACTTGCCCACCCCGCCCTTGCCGCTGGCCACCGCGATCACCCGGGTCAGCGAATCCGGGTCGGAGAATACCGTGCGCTTGGCTTGCAGCTTCGCGCGCAGCTCGGCGCGCTGGACCGGATCCATCACATCCAGCACGACGTTCACCGCCGCCACCTCGGGCAGCGCGCCCACCGCCTTGGCCACGTCGGCCTCGATGGTCGAACGCATCGGGCAGCCGGCGATGGTCAGCAGGATGCGCACCTTCGCGGTGCCCGCGACCAGTTCCGCGGAGCCCACCATGCCCAGTTCGGTGATGGGGCGGCGCAGCTCCGGGTCGATTACGGATTCAAGGGCGCGGTGCAGGGCCGCGGATTGGGTCACTTTGGGTTTGCCTTCCGATGCTGGGAGCGGTTGGAGTCAACCGTGTCAATTAATCCGGTGGACGGATTGCTGTGCTTGTTCTTGCGCTTGGCGCGCAGATGCAGGTCTTCGCCGTCGGTGGTTTCGAGCAGTTCTTCGAGCACATTGCGCAGTTCGGAACGCACATAGTCGCGGGTGGCGACATCGCGCATGGCCAGGCGCAGGGAGGCGAGCTCCCGGGTGAGGTATTCGGTGTCGTAGAGGTTGCGCTCGGCGCGGTTGCGGTCCTCGGTGAGCGAGACGCGGTCGCGGTCATCCTGGCGGTTCTGCGCGAGCAGCAGCAGCGGGGCCGCATAGGAGGCCTGCAAGGAGAGCATCAGGGTCAGCGCGGTGAAGCCGATGGCCGCGTCATCGAAGCGCCAGGCGGCCGGGGCGACGGTATTCCAGACGAGCCAGAAGGCGCAGAAGATCGTCATGTAGAACAGGAACTGCGGGGTGCCCATGAAGCGGGCGAATTTCTCCGTCGCCGAACCGAAAAGGTCCGGATCGGGGGAGAACTTCGGCCAGAACCGGCTGCGTGCCGAAAGGGGAGTATCCAGCCCGTTGCTCTTGCGCTGTTCGGCCATCCGGTGAACTCCTTTGCTGCTGATCGAGAATGCTGAAGCTTGCCGGCCTAATCCGCCGAGCGCCAGTCATCGGGAAGAATGTGGTCCAGGACGTCGTCGACGGTGATGGCGCCGACGAGCCGCCCCTCGTTGTTGACCACGCCCACCGAGGTGAGGTTATAGGTGGCCAGATGGCGGACCACGTCGGTGATGCTCGACAGGTCCGACATCGGTTCAAGTTCCTTGTCAAGAATATCGCCCAAGGGCTCCGGGGGAGCGGCGCGCAACAGCGCCTGGATGTGAACTTGGCCCAGGTAGCGGCCAGTGGGGGTCTCCAGCGGCGGGCGCACCACATAGACCGTGGAGGCCAGCGCCGGGCTGATCTCTTCGAAGCGGACCGAAGCCAGCGCCTCGGCCACCGTGGATTCCGGGGTGAGGATCACCGGCACCGGGGTCATCACCGAACCGGCGGTGCCTTCGGGATAGGCCAGCAGGCGGCGGACGTCCTCGGCCTCCTCCTCGTTCATCAGCTCCAGCAGCTGGTGCTTGGTCTCCTCTTCCACCTCGGCGAGCAGGTCGGCCGCGTCGTCCGGGTCCATCTCCTCGAGCACATCCGCGGCGCGCTCCAGGCTGAGCGCGGAGAGGATTTCGACCTGTTCGCGGTCCGGCAGCTCCTGCAAGACGTCGGCCAGCCGGTCATCTTGCAGATGCGCGGCGACTTCCAGCCGGCGTTTGCCGGTCATCTCATGCAGCGCGTCGGCGAAGTCGGCGGCCTTCATCTCATCGTGGGTGGCCACGAAATTATCCGCGGACTGCGGTTCGCTCTGCGCCCCCTGGCGGATCTCCGCCCAGGAGACCAGCACCTTGTTGCGGCGGCGGGTGCGCAGGCCCAGCAGCGTGCTGGTCGTCTCCAGGCGCTGGACGAAGTACTCGTTGATCTCCCAGTCCCCGCGCCGGGTCTGGGTCAGGCCCACGTCCTCGATCAAACCGCGCCCGGAGGCATCGAGGAAGGTGACCGTGCGGTCGAACATTTCGGCGACGACGAGCATTTCCTGCCCGCGCTGCTGGAAGCGGCGCATGTTGACCAGTCCGGAGCAGATGACCTGGGTGGATTCCATCGACTGGATCCGGGTCATCGGCACGAAGACGCGGCGTTTACCCGGAACTTCGACGACCACGCCGACACAGGCCGGGGCCCGCTGCGGGCCGCGCGAAACGACGACGACGTCGCGTAGCCGGCCCAGGCGATCGCCCAAGGGGTCGAAGACGTCCAGCCCGAGGAGCCGGGCGACAAAGATTTTAGAAACGTGTGCGCTCACCGTTCTAGCCTAGCGTGCAAAGGGGCCGTTGGCGGTGTGCTGGGCCACGAAGCGGCACAGGATTCTTTCACCCTCAGCGATAGTGGGTGTACAACTGGGCGCACTCACAGTATTAGCGTGCACAATATAGGTATGACCTCGCCGCATGGAGTAAATTCAATCAGCCCCAACGGTTTGCCCCGTGGCGAACTGCTTGGGCGCTACACCAGCTATCTGGATGCCCAGAAACTGGTCGACTATCTTGCAGATAACAACTTCCCGGTCTCCGCCGTGAGCATCGTGGGCAACGACGTACGCACCGTGGAACGGGTGACCGCGAAGCTTTCCTACCCGAAGGTGGCGCTGTCCGGCGCGGCGCAGGGCGGCATGATGGGCCTCTTCGTGGGCCTGCTGCTCTCGCTCTTCGGCGGTAGCGGAACCGGCCTGTACCAGATCCTCTCGGCCATCGGCCTGGGCATGGCGATCTGGATGATCGCCGGAGTCGTTTCCTACTCGATGCGCCGGGGCAAGCGCGACTTCGCCTCCTCGAGCAAGTTCGTGGCGACCAGCTTCGACGTGGTCGTGGACTTCGAGCATTCGCAGACCGCCCGGCAGCTGGCCGCCCAGCTGCCGATGCGTCCGCAGCCGGCACCGGGCACCGTGCCGGCAGCGCAGCCGGTACAGCCGCCCGCCGCCCCGGTGGCGCAGCCGCCGGCAGCCCCCGCTGCGACGCAGGCTCCGGCAGCTCCGGCAACGGAAGCAGCGCCCGCACCGACCAGCCAATTCGGCGACCTGCCAGATGGCCGCCCGCGCTACGGTGTGCGCGTGGACGAGCCAAAGCCCGCGGCGCCGGCGCAGCCCGAGGCGCAGGATGTGGCGCAGGCCGAGCCGACGGTGAAGCAGGATGCGGTGCAGCCGCCCTCCGGCGAAGCCGCCCCGGAGACGGCCGGCCAGCCACAGGCCGAAGCCAAGGAATCCGACAAAGAGACCAAGCAGCAGTAACCAAGCGCAGCAAACCCGCCACGATGTCTTCCGCACCGAGCGGAGCAGCGTGGCGGGTTTTTGCTTGCCCGCTGGTCCGCGGCAGGCAGCCAGCGACGCAAAAAACCAGGGGCAGCCGGGCTTCCGAGGTGGAAACCGGCTGCCCCTGGCAACTGTGCAATGACCGCTGGCGGACTAGCCGCGCAGCTTTGCCATCCACGCCTCGACCTCGTCGGGCTTGCGCGGCAGGGCCGCGGAGAGGTTCACCGCACCATCGGCGGTGACCAGGATGTCGTCCTCGATGCGCACGCCCAGCCCGCGGTACTCTTCCGGGATGGCCAGGTCCTCATTCTTGAAGTACAGGCCCGGTTCGATGGTGAACACCATGCCCTCGACGAGTTCCGCGTCCAGGTAGAGATCCGCACGGGCCTGGGCGCAATCATGCACATCCAGGCCCAGGTGGTGGCTGGTGCCATGCGGCATCCAGCGGCGGTGATGCTGGCCTTCGGGGGACAGCGCCTCCTCCAGGGAGACCGGGAGCAGTCCCCAATCCTGCAGGCGTTCGGCGAGCACGGTGGTGGCGATGAGGTGCAGGTCGCGGAACTTCAGCCCCGGGCGGACCGCGGCGTAGGTTGCATCGGCGGCGTCGAGCACGGCCTGATAGACCTTGCGCTGCAGCTCGGTGTACTTCCCGGAGACCGGCAGGGAGCGGGTGATGTCCGCGGTGTAGAGCGACTCGGCTTCCACTCCGGCGTCCAGCAGCAGCACCTCACCCTCGTTGACCTCGCCGGTGTTGCGGATCCAGTGCAGGATCGTGGCGTTGTTGCCCGAGGCGGCGATGGTGTCATAACCCAGTTCGTTGCCCTCGAGGCGGGCGCGGGCGAAGAAGGTGCCCTCCACGATGCGTTCCCCGCGCTGGTGGGCGATGGCGGCATCCAGGTTGCGCACGACGTCTTCGAAGCCTGCGATGGTGGCATCCACGGACTTCTGCAGTTCGGCCAGTTCGTACTCGTCCTTGACCAGGCGCAGCTCGGAGACGAACTCGGCGAGTTCGTTATCCAGCGCATCGCTGGCCTCCAGATCCTGTCCGGTGTTGATCCGCGAGGTATCGACCAGCGCCTCGACGTTCAGGTCGATCTCGCGCATCAGGCGGATGCGGATCCCGCCCAGGGCCTGCGGTCCCGAGTTCTTGGTCAGCGCATTTTCCAGCAGATCCAGCGACTGCGTGGAGATGCCGGTGCGGGCGGACATGGTGCTCAGCGTGGGACGCGGGCCCACCCAGAATTCTCCGGCGCGCGAGTCGAGGTAGAAGTCCGAGCTGTCCCGGCCCGCCATCGGCGCGAAGTACAAGGTGGCCGCGTGGTTGCCGCCCTGGTCCCCGGCCCCGTCGTCGGTTGGCTCCAGCACCAGGACCGCATCGGGTTCGTGGTCGACGCCCAGACCGGTCAGGTGCGCGAAGGCCGAATGCGGGCGGAAACGGTAGTCCGTATCATTCGAGCGGACCTTTGCCGGGCCGGCCGGAATGACCAGGCGTTCGCCCGGGTAGTGCGCGGAGAGGGCCGCACGGCGGGTGGCTGCAAAGCTTGCGGCAGGATCTGCTGCGGGAAGCTGGGAGGTGTCCGGCGCCCAAGAGGAAGCCATGAACTTCTTGAATGCTTCCGAGGTGGGACGCTGGGAGCGGTTGTTGACGCGATCTTCGAGCGGCTGGTCGTTGCCCGAAGGCGAAGAAACTTGATTGGTCATACTACTTAGTGTGTCACCGATTCGGGTATCCGGGCAAAGTAGCAGTAGGCCAGCTAATCTAGGGATATGCGAATTGACCTGCACACCCATTCAAATGTTTCGGATGGGACGCAACCGCCTGCCGAACTGATCGCGGCCGCGCAGCACGCCGGATTGGATGTGGTGGCGCTGACCGATCACGATCAGACCGCCGGGTGGGGCCAGGCGCGGCAGGCCGCGGCGAAACTTGGTGTGGGTTTTGTCCCCGGAATGGAAATCACCTGCCAGGACCATCAGGGAATCAGCGTGCACCTGCTGTGCTATCTGCAGGACCCCGGCTATCAGCCGTTGCTCGATGAATTGGATCTTTCGCGCAATTCCCGGGTCATCCGCGCCCAGCGCATCGTGGATCGGCTCGCCGAAGATTTTCCGATCAGCTGGGATTTGGTCTCCGAGCATTGCCAGCCGGGCGCCACGGTGGGACGCCCGCATATTGCCGACGCGTTGATTACCGCGGGGGTGGTGGAAAGCCGCAATGAGGCCTTCGCCAACATCCTCTCGGCGCGCTCGCGATACTACGTGGGGCACCCGGCCATCGACCCGCGCGACGCGGTGCGCCTGGTCCTGGAAGCCGGGGGAGTGCCGGTCTTCGCGCACCCTGCGGCCGCCTTGCGCGGACGGGTCGTGCCCGAAGCGACCTTCCACGAGATGATCGATGTGGGACTGGCCGGGGTGGAGATCCACCACCGGGACAACAGCGCGGAAGGCAAGCGCTTCCTGGCCCGGCTGGCCAAGCAATACGACCTGATCGTGACCGGTTCTTCCGATTACCATGGGGCCGGAAAACTGAACCGGCTCGGTGAGAATCTCACCGAGCCGGACATGCTGGATCGAATTATTGCGGCGGGAACCGGAGCTCAGGCCTCTTTGTAGGTGGTGGTTTCCGGCAAGCGGGAACGCATCACCTCGATGGCCTCGGCGTTCTGGTCGATCAGCACGAAGCGCCGATTCAACTTCGCGGCTACCGCACCGGTGGTCCCGGAGCCGGCGAAGAAATCCAGCACCCAGTCGCCTTCGCGCGATGAGGCGGCGATGATCCGACGCAGGATACCTTCGGGCTTCTGCGTCGGGTAGCCGGTCTTCTCCTTGCCGGTCGGAGAGACGATGGTATGCCACCAGACATCGGTGGGCAGTTTGCCCAGGGCGCGCTTTTCGGGGGTCACCAGACCGGGAGCCATATACGGTTCGCGGTCCACCTCGGCCGAATCGAAGTGGTACTTCTTCGGGTCCTTCACGTATACCAAGATGGTGTCGTGCTTCGCCGGCCAGCGGCTTTTGGCGCGGGCACCGTAGTCGTAGGCCCAGATCAATTCGTTCAGGAAGTTCTCGCGCCCGAAAATCTGGTCCAGCAGCACCTTGACGTAGTGCACCTCGCGGTAGTCCAGGTGCACATAGAGCGTGCCGTCTTCGGCAAGCAACCGGTGGGCTTCGTGCAACCGGGGCTCGATGAAGCTGAGGTAGTCATCGAAGCTGTCGTGATAGGAGCGCGCGGCCCCCAGCTCGGTGTTGTAGGAAAGACCCTTGAAGCCCACCCGATCGCCTTCGCCCTCGGCGGCCCGCACCATGGTGCGTTGCGCCCGGGTTTGCTTCCGGCCGGTGTTAAACGGCGGGTCGACATAGATCAGCGTGAAACTCCCGTCGGGCAGTTCCGACAAAGCCTTCACATTGTCACCGTGCAGCACGGTATTTTCCTGCGCCGGAGCGCCCGCGGTGAGTGCGGGCGCTCCGGTTTCGGGCAGGGTGGAATCCTCTGGTTGAGCGAGCACCGTTGGTACTGAATCCTTTCGGAAGAAGAATGGAAACGGAGAACTAATTAGTCCTGCGTTCCACCTTCGGTGCTGCGGGTGCGGCGGCGGGGCCGGCGGCGCGCACGCGATTCCTGCTCGGAGTCGGTGCCGGCAGCTGGCTGTTCCTCGTGCTGGTGGGTTTGGCGGTGGCGTTCGCCCTCGCGCGCCGGGCGGTCCTGCTTGCCCTTGGAATGCCCGTGGCGGCTGGCGCCCTGGTCGCCGGACTGTTCGCCTTCGACGGTGCGGGTACGGCTGCGGCCACCGGTGCTGCGCCTGCGCGGGGTGCGCTCGGTGCGCTCGGCTTGGTCGCGGCGCGGGGAACCGTCGCCCTCGGCCGGCGCGGTCTTCTTTGCACGCTGCAAGCGGCCCTTGGTGCCCTTGGGGATGTCCAGGTCGGCGAAGAAGTGCGGGGAGGAGGAGTAGGTTTCGACCGGCTCGGGCACATTCAGGCCCAGCGCCTTGTTGATCAGCGACCAGCGAGGCACCGAATCCCAGTCCACGAAGGTCACCGCGATGCCGGTGTTGCCGGCGCGGCCGGTGCGGCCCACGCGGTGCAGGTAGGTCTTCTCGTCATCCGGGCACTGCAGGTTCACCACGTGGGTGACGTCGTCCACGTCGATGCCGCGGGCCGCGACGTCGGTGGCGACCAGGATCTCGACCTTCCCGGCGCGGAAGGCCTTCAGCGACTGCTCGCGGGCCCCCTGGCCGAGGTCCCCGTGCAGGGCGCCGGCGTTGAATCCACGGTCGATCAGTTCGTCGGTGAGCTTGGCTGCCGAACGCTTGGTCTGGGTGAAGATGATGGTCTTGCCGCGGCCCTCGGCCTGCAGCAGGCGGGCCACCATCTCGTCCTTGTCCAGGTTGTGCGCGCGGTAGACCAGCTGGCGGATGTTGCGCTTGGTCAGCGAATCGTCGTCGCCCGGGTCGGTGGCGCGGATGTGGGTCGGGCGGGACATGTAGCGGCGGGCCATGGTGATCACGGCCCCCGGCATGGTCGCCGAGAACAGCATCGCCTGGCGCAGCGGCGGCAGGGCGGCCAGGATGCGCTCCACGTCGGGCAGGAAGCCCAGATCCAGCATTTCGTCGGCCTCATCGAGGACCACGGTCTTGATCTGCTTCAAGTTCAGCACGCGCTGGCGGTTCAGGTCGATCAGGCGTCCCGGGGTGCCGACGATCACGTCGGTGCCGGCCTTGAGCGCGTTGATCTGCTCCTCGTACGGGCGGCCGCCGTAGATGGTGGTGATCGAGATATTCGAGTGCTTCGAAGCCTGCGCCAGGTCGGCGCCGACCTGAATGGCCAGCTCGCGGGTCGGAGCCACGATCAGCGCCTGCGGGGCGCCGGGGAATTCGAGCTTCTCGTAGCCCTTGTCGCCCTCGCGGATGACGCGCTGCAGCGCGGGGATGCCGAAGCCCAGGGTCTTGCCGGTACCGGTCTTCGCCTGGCCGATGATGTCGTTGCCACCGAGCGCCACCGGAAGGGTGAGCGACTGGATGGGGAATGGGTACTCAATACCTGCTTCGAGCAGCGAAGCGACGATGTCTTCGCGGACCTTGAGCTCGGCGAAGGTCTGCTTGGGAACCTCTACGTCGGCGGTATCAATTGGCTCGGGGAGTTCGACCTGTTCGGTCGATAGCGTCGTGTCGGTCACGATGTGTGTGTTCTCGTTTCATTTGTGGCACCGGAACTGGTGCTGCCAGCCCTGAGCTTCCAGGGGGCCGGCACCTGCCGGTGCGGGTCCAGCGGAGCCGATCGCGTCATACACGTCAACCGCCGCGCGGGCGGATGTCGCAATGGTGACCGCTGGGAAGTCACCACGAAACTGTTCTCTTCGTTCAGCACGGTGCGACCGGGCATCCTAAATAGTGATAGCCCAAGCATAGCCTCTCCGCGCCGGAATCCCGTCGGCCGGGGGCGCTAGCCAACGATGTCGAACATGATCTTGCGTGTGGCGGGGTCCGCCGAACGCAGCGTGACGGTGACCAGCGTGCCCGGTGCCGCGCTTCCGGTGAACTGCCCGGTGATCGGTTCGGTGACCAATTGCAGGTTTCCGGGGCGGTCCTTGGCCTCGGTCGAGGCGGGATCGCCATTGTGCGCTCCGGTGGCCTCGCGCAACACGATGGCCTCAAACCTCTCGCCGACCCGGTGCTGCAGGACGTAGGCCTCGATCAGGTTGATGGCCGCCCGGGAGATCTGATTCGCCGAAATTGAACTTTCCCGCATCAGCCCCGGCAACTGCTCCAGCGCTTCGCGCAACTCGTCCGGGATGGGCTTGGCATGGGCTTGCAGGAAGCAGCACAGCAGCACGAAGCGGTCCACCAGGCGGCGCAACGGTGCGGTGGTGTGCGCATAGGGGGCGGCCAGCGCCGCCTGCTCCATCTCGTCTTCGTTTTGCCCGTTGATCACGTCATAGTCTGCGCCGCGGAACAGCGAGGCGGCCCGATGCATGATGACCAGCTGCCGCGGATCATTCACGTCTAGGGTGCGTAGATACTGGCCGTAGTTAAGCTGTCCATCCCAGGGGTGTCCCAGCAGCTTGGTCTGCTCCTTGAATTCTGCCAGGTCCTTCTCATCCGGGGCCGGCATGGTGCGCAGAATTCCGGTGCCGTGATCGAGCATGATCCGGGCGGCGGCCATGCCGGTGAGCAGGGAAATCTGCGCGTTATAGTCTTCCAGCGGCAAGGGCTGGCGGCTGACCAGTTTGTAGCCGCCATTGTCGGGCTCGACCTCTTGATCCGGAAGGTTCAGCGAGGCACCGCCGCGCAGGCGTTCCTGCTCGATGCGCACCGCGCCGATTTGTGCCAGCAGCTCCAGCTGCTCCCCGCCGTGGCCGGAGTCCAGCTTCGCTTGCGCGGAGGCGTAGTCCAGCATTTCCCGGGATTTGATCGTGGTGCGGCGCAGCTGCACGTCAGTGATGGCCCCCGCGGAATCCAGCGTGATAAGCCACAGGAATACCGGGCGGACCGCGCCGGGCAGCAAGGAACCGGCATCTTCTGAAATCAGCGGCGGGTGAAGGTTGATCTTGCGTTGCGGCAGATAGTAGGTCTGTCCGCGTTCCCTGGTGACCTCATCGAGTTTTGAGTTCAAGGCGACGAATGTGGGAACGTCGGCGATCGCATAGTGCACCAGGTAGCCGTCGTCTTTTCGTTCCAGGTACATGGCCTGGTCGAGATCCGTGGCACCCTCGGGGTCGATCGTGAAAAACGGCAGCGCGGTGTCGTCGTGTTCCGGTGCCCGCAAGTTATCGACTGCCTCCTGGGCAGCTTTGAGGGTTTGCTCGTCGAAGGGCGCGGGGACCCCCAATTCGCTTTCCAAGGCGAGCAGCAGCTCGTCCAGATTCGCTGCGGCATGTTTGCGGGGGCTGTGGATTCGTGGATTGGTCACACACCTAGGATTATCACAGAAGAGTGATTCAAACCACGATTAACGCAGCGTGGCCGCCCCCAAATGCCGGGGGCGGCCACGCTAGCGCAGGAAAGTTTGCCTTACTGGGCGAAGCCCACGCGGCGGGCCTCTTCGGGACCAACCTCAACATAGGCGATACCGGCCGCTGGGACCAGCACTTCGCGGCCCTTGGGATCCTTCAGCGATAGCATCGTACCCTCGGAGATCGCCTTGGATAACAGCTCGTTCACTTCGGCGTTGCTCAGCTCGGACTCGAGCACGACTTCGCGGGCTACATTCTGAATGCCAATCCGGATTTCCATGATTGTCAATGATCCTCTCGAAAGAATTACGAGTCCCGTCAGGGGCCTCTGAAACAAATCTAGCTAGTTTTCCTTCGGGAACCGTGAAATTCCGCGCCAAGCTAAACGCGAGATCAGGTCGACTGCGGTTTCCTGGTCCACCGGCTCGCCGCTGGTGGCCCAATATCGTGCCGAAACCTGGGACAGGCCGGCCAAGGCGCGCCCCACAAGCAACCCTTCGTCCTCGTCGAGGTCGGTATCTTTGACAACAACCTTCGAAATCGAAGTTGCCAGCGCATTGTTGAATTCTTCAATGCGTGCGGCGACCAGCGGATCGGAGAGCACATCCGACTCGAAGATCAGCCGATAGGCCTGCGACTCACGTTTGATGTACTGGTAATAGGTGTTGATCGTTTCGAAGACGCGTTGGCGGTTTTCGTTTGTCGAGGAGATTGCGTCATCCAGCAGCTTGGTGAAATCGGCCAGATGCGAATCGAGCAAGGCCAGATAAAGTTCTCGCTTGCCGGGGAAATGCTGGTAGAGCACCGGTTTGGAGACGAGTGCAACCTCGGCGATCTCGTCCATCGAAGCCCCGTGGTAGCCGTGGGCTACGAATACCTGGTGGGCTGCCTGCAGCAGCTGGCGGCGGCGCGCTTCGCGAGGCATCCGCTGGGTGCGTGGATTCTTGATTTCCCCGAGTTCCGCCATGATGTAGACCTTTCAACCTGCTGCGTGTGGTGGTTGCCGGCGAATGCTCCGCCCGTAAAACCACCACCTACTTGCAAGTAGTATTCCATGTCGCGCCGAAAATATCGCCAGCGACGGCGGGGTGTCTGAAGTGCTTAAGCGCTTTGCTCCAAGGGAAGTACCGGGCAGGCGGCGTTATCTGCAGATTCTGCGTCGACACGCACCGGCTTGGCCGGCGCGGTGGCCGCGGAACCGGAGAGATCCAGCCCGTAGAGGGTTTCGAGGGCTGCCACATATTCGTCGGTACGGCCTTCGGCCGCCAACTCGCGGGCCCGCATGGTTGGCACGTGGAGCAGCTGGCGCATCATCCGGCGCATGGCTAGTTCCACTTCTTCGGCCGCGGCGGTGCATCCGTGCTGCGCGCGGACCTTCGCTACTTCGGCGTCCAATACGGTCTTGGTGTGGGCGCGCAGCGCCACAATGGCGTGGTCCGCTTCGCGCTCGCGCTGCGCGGCGGAGAATTCGCGGGCGGCCTTGGTGACGATCCTGGTGGCGTCGTGCACGGCCAGAGCCTGGTCGTTGGGCGCTGCCATCCGAACCGATTCGAGGGTGATGAGCTCAACGTCGGCCAGCTGCGCAATGGTTGGATCAAAATCGTGGGTCAACGCCATATCGATGGCTATCAGCGGCTGGCCCTCAACGCGCAGTTCCTCCAAGGTATGGCTTTCCAAACGGTTTCCACCGCCGGAACAGCCGACGATGACGTCGGCTTCGCGCAGGGCTTGGGTCAGGTGCTGCTCGCTCAGCGGGAAGCCGCCGCGCTTATCGGTGAAATCTGTTGCCCGGCCCGAGTGGGAGTACACGCTGATGCGCTTGACGCCGCGTTCCTTCAGCAGCGCCATGGTGGCGCCCGCATAGGATCCGGTCCCGAATAGCACGATGTCCTGGTCTTGCCAGCTGCGGCTGCCATCCATCAGCTCTTCGGCGAGATCCAAGGCCACCGAAACGACGGATTTTCCTTGGGAGCCCAGATCGGTGCTGCTTCCGACATCCTTCGCGGCGCGCGTGGCGTTTTGGAAGAGCCGGGTGAGGCTGCTCGTGGCTGTTTTCTCCTGCTGGGCCTGGGTCAATGCGCGACGGACCTGACCGGCAATTTCACGTTCGCCCACTACGGCGCTGTCCAGGCCGGCGCCCACGGAGAAGAGGTGGTCGATTACCGGTTCCCCTTCCAGGGTGGTCAGCCGGCGGGCGAGGAAGTCCGCGGACAGCTCGGTGTGCGCGGAAAGTTCATTGACCAGATGCTCGGTGGCATCTTCGACGTTTTCCACATCCGCATAGACTTCGAACCGGTTGCAGGTGGCCAGCACCACGGCACCGTTGATAGCCGCCGAACCATTGATGGAAGCGGCGGCTAGCCCGCTGGCCGAAGCGCTCAGTTGCGCCACGGTCTCCAGGTCGAGCTGTGAATGCGATGCGACAAGAGATAAGAAAACCACAATGTTCCAAGAATAGGCCGAATTAGGGCAGCTAAACAACGCAGGCGAACCTAACTGATGGGGGTTTTGGCCCGTAATGTTGCTCACCTTCCCCTGAGGGTGAACGGCACAAATGGGCTTTTACCTGCAAGAGTTGGCATCATTGAATCATGACTCTGTCGCAGAACCATCCCTTCGTTGATGGACGTACCTCCGATTCCGCATTGATCCAGGCCCTGACCGGTCGCACACCGAGCCACCACCCGGTGTGGTTCATGCGCCAGGCAGGGCGCTCGCTGCCCGAATACCTCAAGCTCCGCGAAGGCGTGAGCATGCTTGACTCGTGCCTGGACCCTGCGATGGCCAGCGAAATCACCTTGCAGCCGGTGCGCCGGCACAAGGTCGACGCCGGCATCTTCTTCTCCGATATTGTGATTCCCTTGCGGCTGGCGGGCATCGGCGTGGACATCGTCCCCGGTGTCGGCCCGGTCTTGGACAAGCCGATCCGCACCGCAGAAGACGTGGCCAATCTGCCCGAGCTCACCGATGAATCCCTGGACCCGATCCGCGAAGCGGTGGCGCTGACCGTCGCCGAGCTGGGCAGCACCCCGTTGATCGGTTTCGCCGGGGCACCGTTCACCGTGGCCGCCTACATGGTTGAGGGCAAGCCGAGCCGCGACCACCTCGGCCCACGCACCATGATGCATTCGGAACCCGAGGTCTGGGACAAGCTGATGAGCTGGGCCGCCGACGCTTCGGGCAAGTTCCTGCGCGCCCAGGTGGAGGCCGGCGCCTCCGCCGCGCAGCTGTTCGACTCCTGGGCCGGTTCGCTGTCCCTTCCGGATTATCAGCGGTTCGTCGCCCCGTATTCTTCGCGTGCGCTGGACTTCGTCCGCGATACCGGCGTGCCGCTAATCCACTTTGGCACCGGCACCGGCGAATTGCTGACCGCCATGCGCGACTCCGGCGTGGACACCGTGGGCGTGGATTACCGCATCCCGCTGGAAACCGCGATCGAGCGGCTGGGCCAGAGCGTGTCGGTGCAGGGAAATATTGACCCGGCCCTGCTCACGGCCCCCTGGGAAGTGCTCGAAGCCCACGTCCGCCAGGTCGTAGCCAGCGGCGCCAAGGCCCGCGGGCATGTGCTCAACCTGGGGCACGGCGTGCCGCCAACCACGGATCCGACGGTGCTCACCCGAGTGGTTGAACTCATCCACTCGCTCTAGGCACACAGGGCTAGGCTAGGTTTCAAAGACAGATCTCCGCTTCCGGGACGCGCCGGCAATCCCGGCACGTCCCGTTCGGCGGGGAACATCGAGTTGAAGGTGGAAGGTGCAGCGCCCATGACCAAGAATCAGCGCAACGCCCCGGCGGCAGACAAACAAGGTGCACGTCCGGCGGTAAAAATCCGCCGTGATCTCGCCGGAGACACGGCAGCACATGCCCTGCGCCTGCTGGAAAAGGTCCGCGCGGCCGCGGAAACCCGGGCCTCGAAAGACAGCGCACCGCACGCTGCCGCACCGCACGCGATAGTTGTCGGCGGCGGTATCGCCGGATTGGTGGCCGCGCGTGAAATGAGCCAGACCGGATACCGGGTTACGGTCCTTGAAGCCTCGGACAATTTCGGTGGCTGCCTGCGCCGGGTTGAGGTCGCCGGCCTGGCCCTCGACGCCGGAGCCGAGTCTTTCGCGTTGCGCGGCGGCACCGTCAGCGCATACCTCGATGAGCTGGATCTGAGCGAAAAAATCGCCCAGACCTCCGGGGTCGGCGCCTGGCTGATCCAGGGGGACGCCGAAAACGTCGAGGCTAATCCGCTGCCGCCGAGCTCCTTGCTGGGGATCCCCTCGAATATCCGCAGCGATGAGGTGCGCCGAATCATCGGCCGGGCCGCCACCGTGCGTGCCGCGGCCGATCTGGTCACGCCGATGCCCAAGAAGTGGGCCACGGAAAAGCTTTCGCTCGCCGAGGTGGTGCGCCACCGCATGGGGCAGAGCGTGCTTGACGCTTTGGTCGCCCCGGTAGTCAACGGGGTGTATTCCACCGACCCGGCACGGATCGACATCGACGCCGCAGCCCCGGGGCTGCGCGAAGCAATGCAGCGAACCGGAGCCCTGGCCAAGGCCGTGGCCCAGCTGCAGGGCGATGCCCCGGCAGGTTCGCGAGTCGCCGGCCTGGACGGCGGCATGTACACGCTGGTGACGACGCTGACCGAGCAGCTGCAGGAATCCTCGGTGGCGCTGGTGCGCAATTCGCCGGTAACCGAGATCCGCCATCACGACGAAGCCGCGCAGCCGTACACCGTGCAGACCCTGGGCCAGGAGCTCGGCGCGGACCGGGTAGTCATTGCCACCGAGGCCCAATCCGCGCTCAAGCTGCTCAACCCGCTGCTTGAAGAGCAGCAGCGCATCAGCGCCGAGGCCGAGGCCAATTCCATCGCCCTGGTGGTGCTCGTGGTCGATAAGCCAGAACTCGACGATGCGCCGCGCGGTTCCGGGGCGCTCGTGGCCAAGGAAGCGCCCTTGGCGGCCAAGGCCATGACCCATGCCAGCGCGAAATGGCCGTGGCTGGCAGAGCAATCCGGTCCGGGCACCCACGTGCTGCGGCTGTCCTTCGGCCGGATCGGGCAGCATGAGCCGCTGGTCGAATCCGGAGACGAGCAGGCGCTGCTTGCGCAGGCAGTCAAAGATGCTTCAAAGATTCTCGGTGTTGAATTGCATCAGGACGATGTCGTGGGAAGCGCCGTGTCGCGCTTCAACGACATGGTGCCGCTGCAGGGCGAGGCCGCCAGCGCACGCCGGGCGCAGGTGAACTCGGCGGTGGAGAAGTTTGATGGTTTGGACCTCGTGGGCGCGTGGCTTGCCGGCACCGGGTTGGCCCGAGTCATCGGACACACCCGGCGGACAGTTGCCATCAGCGCCCGCTAACTAGTTTTAAAGCATGAGATAGATCAGTTGATCAAGGAGAGCACTAAGTGAGCTACGAAGTACAGCACAATTCACCGGTCATGCGAGACCGCGACGCCGCTGGTGAAAACCCGACCATGTTCTACACCTTGTGGACCGTGTTCAAGCGCTCCGCCAACGTGGAACTAGGCGCGGCGGATGTTGCGGCCTTCGACTCGCTGGTCGCCGAACTTGCCGCATCCGGTGTGGCCGTGCGCGGTATCTACGACGTGTCGATGATGCGCGAAGAAGCCGACGTGATGCTCTGGATGCACGGACCGGCCGCCGAGCTGCTGCAGGCCTCGATGCGCCAGCTGCGCCGCAGCTCGCTGCTGGCCGGCACCGAGATCGTGTACTCCACGATGGCCGTGCACCGCGAAGCCGAATTTGCCAAGGACCACTCGCCGGCCTTCGCCCGCGGCCTGGATGCCAAGGAATGGATGACCGTCTACCCCTTCGTGCGCACCACCGACTGGTACACCATGGATCCGGCGGACCGCGGCAAGATGCTGCGCGATCACGGCATGCTCGGCCGCGAATTCCCGAACGTGCTGGCAAATACCGTTGCCGCCTTCGCCTTCAGCGACTTCGAATGGCAGATCTGCCTCGAAGCCGACGACATGATCGACCTGGTCGACATGATGCGCCACCTGCGCTACACCGAAGCCCGCCACCACGTGCGCGAAGAGACGCCGTTCTACACCGGACGGCGCATCTCGGCCGCCGAGGTCATCGAGGTTTTGAAGTGACCCAGGATTTCGATCCACGCACCGGCTATGACGCCAACGGCAAGATGGCGCCGAAAGCCTACGACGCGATTCTGCTCTCCTCCTTCGGCGGTCCCGAAGGCCAGGAGGACGTGATCCCGTTCCTGCGCAATGTCACCGCAGGCCGGGGGATCCCCGACGAACGCCTCGAAGAGGTGGCGGTGCACTACCGCAAGAACGGCGGCGTCTCGCCGATCAACGCGCAGAACCGCGCGCTGCTTGCCGCCCTGCAGGCCGAACTGACCGCGCGTTCCATCGGGGTGCCGGTGTACTGGGGCAACCGCAACTGGCACCCGTTCGTCAACGACACGCTGAAGCAGATCGCCGAGGACGGGCACCGCAAGGTGCTGCTGCTGGGCACCGGCGCGTACACCGGCTACTCGGCCTGCCGCCAGTACCGCGAAGACCTCGGCATGGGACTGCGCGATACCGGGCTGGAGGGTGTGCTGGAAGTTGACAAGCTGCGCCAGTTCTTCGACACTCCGGCCTTCGTGCAGCCCTTCATCGAGGGGCTGGGGGCCTCGCTGGCCGAGGTGCGCGAACAACTTGCGGCGAAGGACAATGCCGAAGGCAAGATCAAGATCGTCTTCGTGACGCACTCGATTCCGCGGGCCGACGCGGACGCCGCGGGACCTGCTCAGCTGCGCGCACAGGCGAGCGAGAATCTCTATACCGCCCATCACCGTGCGGTCGCCGAGCATATTCTGGCCAACGTTCCCGAGGCCCAGGGTCTGGAACACAGCCTGGTCTACCAGTCGCGTTCCGGGGCCCCGCACGTTCCGTGGCTGGAACCGGATATCAACGACGCGCTGGCCGAGGATGCCGCCGCCGGGGTGGCCGGGGTCGTGGTGGTGCCCATCGGGTTCATCTCCGACCACATGGAGGTCTTGTGGGATCTGGACACCGAGGCCAAGGACAGCTGTGCCGAACTGGGGTTGGCCTTTAGCCGGGTCGCAACTCCGGGAACGCACCGGGCTTTCGTCTCGGGCCTGGTTGATCTGCTCGAAGAGCGCCTGGCCGATGCCAACGGCCAAGCGCTGCGCGAGGGCCGGATGAGCGCCGTCAGCGGCGGACCATGGTTTGACGTGTGCCGCCCGAATTGTTGTGAAAAGCGCGCGCTGGACGGCTCCTTGCGTCCGACCATCGCCGCGGTCGATTCCGAAGTGGGGGTGCCCCAGGCATGAGCGAGAGCTTTCGTGTAGGCACGCGCGGCAGCGCGCTGGCGACCACGCAGACCGGGTGGGCCGCCACGCGCTTGGCCGAAGCCTCCGGGCTTCAGGTGGAGACGATTCTGGTCAAGACCGAGGGAGATGTGATCACCGGGCCGCTCTCGCAGCTTGGCGGTACCGGAGTCTTCGCCGCCGCCCTGCGCCAGCGGTTGCTGGATTCGGGCTGCGATCTGGCGGTGCATTCGCTGAAGGATCTGCCCACCACGCAGCCCGAGGGCCTGGTGCTGGCCGCCATCCCGGAACGTGAAGATATGCGCGACGCCCTGTGCGCCCGCGACGGGCTGACGCTCGCCGAACTGCCCGAAGGGGCGAAGATCGGCACCGGTTCGCCGCGCCGCGCCGCGCAGCTGCTGGCCTTCCGCCAGGATCTGCAGATCGTCGACATCCGCGGCAACGTGCCCACCCGGCTCGGCCGGGTGAAAGGCACCGGCGCCACCCATGACGACGGAAGCGTGGGGCGCAGCGTGCAGGGTGACCTGGACGCCGTCATCCTCGCCGCCGCCGGCATGCGCCGGCTCGGCCTGGAAGCGCACATCACCGAGTACCTGGATCCGGCCATCATGCTGCCGGCCCCCGGGCAGGGGGCGCTGGCCTTGGAGGTGCGCGCCGCCGGCTCGGATCACCCGGCCCTGGATCGGGCGCTGGCCGAACTGGATCACCTGCCAACGCGCCTGCAGGTCGAGGCCGAACGTGCGCTGCTGGCGGCTTTGGAAGCCGGCTGCGCGGCACCGATCGGCGCCCTGGCCCGGGTTCAGGGCGGCACGCTCGTCTTGGAGGCGGTCGCCTGCAACCCGGACGGCTCCGAAACCATGCGCCGCAGTGCCCGGGCAAGCGCGGCCACCGTAGCGGAGGCACGCGAGCTTGGACGCAACCTGGCCGAGTCGATGATCGCCGACGGCGCGGCGGTAGTCGCAGGTTTGGCTTAATTGCGACCATGAGCTATCAGGCGTTGATCCTGCGCGACGCGGCGCGAGCCGCGGCTACCGTGCGGGAATTTGAGCAGCTGGGCATCGAATCTTGCTGTGCCCGGCTGATCGACACCGTCTGGCCCGCGGATCGCAGCGAGCTGTCCCGCGGCGTCGCGGCACTGGCGGCGGGCTCCTACCAGTGGCTGGTGCTCACCTCGGTGAATACCGTGGAGGTGATCGCCACCTTGCTGGCCGGGCGCCCGCTTCCGCCGCGGCTGCGCGTGGCGGCGGTGGGCACGAAGACCGCCAAGGCCGCCCGCGCGCGGTTGGGCGTCGATGCGGATTTTGTGCCGACGGAGCAGTCCGCGGCCGGAATGGTGGCCCAGTGGCAGCTGGAACCGGGGCAGAAGATCTTCTATCCGCATGGGGACCTGGCCAGCTCGACGCTTGGCGCCGGGCTCGGCGCCCATGAAGTCCACGAGGTCCTGGCTTACCGCACGGTTGCCGCCGGCAGCGGGGGAGCACCGCTTACGGCGGTGCCGGCGCCACCGGGAATTCGCGTGCTCGCCCCGGAAGAGATAACCCGGCAGCTGGATCGGCTGGATCTGCTGGTGTTTAGCGCACCAAGCATCGTGCGCCGATTCGTGCAGCTAGCCGGTGACCGGTTGCCCGAGCGGGTGAAAACCGTTGCCATCGGCCAGCCTACGGCCGCGGCCTTGCGCGCGGCCGGGTTGCGCGCCGACGCCATCGCCGCGGAACCGACGCCCGCCGGTTTAGCTCGCGCGGCCCAAGAACTTTTGCACAATGCGAATCATCAATTCTAGAAAGAAGTGACATGGCTTTCCCTCAGCACCGACCTCGCCGGCTCCGGCAGAATCCTGCAGTTCGCCGACTCGTCGCAGAGTACGAGCTGTCCTCGCGTCAGTTGATCCTGCCCGCCTTCGTCCGCGAGGGCATCGGCGAGCCGAACCCGATCAGCTCCATGCCCGGGGTCGTGCAGCACACCATGGATTCGCTCAAGGCCGCTGCGGCGGATGCCGCCGAGCGGGGCCTGGGCGGCATCATGCTCTTTGGCATCCCGGAGGACCGGGACGAAAACGGCAGCGCCGGAATCGACCCGAACGGCATCTTGAACCGGGGCATCGCGGCCGTTCGCGAAGAGGTCGGCGACGAGCTGGTCATCATGTCCGACGTGTGCCTGGACGAGTTCACCTCTCATGGCCACTGCGGCGTGCTTGATGCCCAGGGCCGGGTGGACAATGATCGGACCCTGGAAATCTATGCCGAGATGGCGGTAGTCCAGGCCGAGGCGGGGGCGCACATCCTGGGCCCTTCGGGCATGATGGACGGGCAGATCGCGGTGATCCGCGAGGCCTTGGACCAGGCCGGGCAGCAGGACGTGGCGGTGCTCGCCTATGCGGCGAAATACGCCAGCGCCTTCTACGGCCCATTCCGCGAGGCCGTCGACTCGCAGCTGCAGGGGGATCGTCGCAGCTACCAAATGGACGCCTCGAACCGCCGCGAGGCGCTGCTGGAAGTCGAACTGGACCTGGCCGAAGGCGCGGATATGGTCATGGTCAAGCCAGCCATGAGCTACCTGGACATCGTCTCGGATATCGCTCAGCTGTCCCCGGTTCCGGTCTCCGCCTATCAGATCTCCGGAGAATACGCGATGATCGAAGCCGCGTCGGCCAACGGCTGGATCGACCGCCGCGCCGCGGTGCTCGAATCCCTGCTTTCCATTCGCCGGGCCGGCGCCCAGCAAATCTTGACCTACTACGCAGCCGAAGTCGCCGGCTGGTTGAACGAAGGAAAAAAATAAATGTCGAATTCCGAGAAGCTTTTCACCGAGGCCCGTGACGTCATGCCCGGTGGCGTGAACTCGCCGGTGCGCGCCTTCGGCTCCGTCGGCGGCGTGCCGCCGTTCATGGTCGGCGCCAAGGGCGCTTACCTCACCGATGCCGATGGCAAGGAATACGTTGACCTGGTGTGTTCCTGGGGTCCTGCCCTGCTGGGGCATGCCCACCCGGAGATCCAGTCGGCGGTGCACGCCGCGGTCGACCGCGGGTTGTCCTTCGGCGCCTCCACCCCGGATGAGGCAAAGCTCGGCCGGCTGATCAAGGATCGCATGGGCGGCGTGGACCGCGTGCGCATGGTTTCCACCGGCACCGAGGCCACCATGACCGCCGTGCGCCTGGCCCGCGGCTTCACCGGCCGCGAATTGATCATCAAGTTCTCCGGCTGCTACCACGGCCACCTCGACAGCTTGCTTGCGGATGCCGGCTCGGGCGTCGCCACCTTGGCGCTGCCGGGTTCCGCCGGGGTCACCGCGGCCACCGCCGCCGAGACCTTGGTCCTGCCGTATAACGACCGTGCCGCCATCGACGCGGCGTTCGCCGCGCACGGGGCGAATATCGCGGCCGTGATCACCGAATCCGCACCCTGCAATATGGGCGTGGTGGTACCGGAGGAGGGCTTCAACAAGTTCCTGAAGGACACCACCGCCAAGCATGGCGCGCTGCTGATCCTCGACGAGGTACTGACCGGCTTCCGCGCCTCGTCCTCCGGGTACTGGGGCTTGACCGGCAAGGAAGAGGGCTGGAACGCGGATCTGTACACCTTCGGCAAGGTCATCGGCGGCGGCTTGCCGACCGCGGCCCTGGGCGGCCGCGCCGAGGTGATGGATTATCTGGCTCCCTTGGGCCCGGTCTACCAGGCGGGAACCCTCTCGGGTAACCCGGTCGCCATGGCGGCCGGCATCGCACAGCTGACCCACGCCACCGAGGAGGTCTACGCACACATCCTCAAGGCGTCCACCGCGCTGGAAGGCGCGCTGCGCGAGGCCTTTGACACCGCCGGGGTGGATCACTCGATCCAGCGCGTCGGTTCGCTGTTCTCGGTGGCCTTCGGCACCTCGGCCAAGGGCGTGCACAACTACGCCGACGCGCAGGGGCAGGAAGCATTCCGCTACGCGCCGTTCTTCCACTCGATGCTCGACTCTGGCATCTACCTGCCGCCAAGCGTGTTCGAGGCTTGGTTCCTCTCCGCGGCACACGACGACGCAGCCATGGAGAAGATCTTCGCGGCACTGCCAGCGGCCGCTCGGGCCGCCGCTGCGGCCACCGCATAGTAGCCACCAGCACCAAGAGGCCACGGTAGCCGCTCGCCCCATCCGGGCAGCGGCTACCGTGGCCTCTTGCTATTCTGGGCCGGGAACTGGGCAGCCGCCGGCGGTCCCTGATAGCTTGGCCCACAGCATCAGCATCAACAACGGCAGTGAAAACCAGAGGAGCGCCAGATGACCGAGACGATCGCCGAGCACATGATTCCCCTGATCGACGAGCAGATTCCGGATTTGTTGGACTATCTGGGCATACCCGGGTTGGCCGATATCCATGTGCACTTTCTGCCCGAGCCGATGCTGGAAAAGGTCTGGGCGTACTTCGATGAGGCGGAGCAACGTTATGGTCGTTGCTGGCCGATTACCTATCGCATGGCTGAGGACGCCCGAATCCAACGGCTCCGTGAGATCGGGTTGGCGGCTATCCCTGCGCTTTCGTACGCGCATAAGGCGGGCATGGCCAGTTGGCTCAATGATTGGGCGGCGCGCTTCGCCGAACGCGTCGACGGGGCACTGCATTGCGCAACCTTTTACCCGGAGCCCGGGGTAGGCAGCTACGTTCGGCAGGCCATCGATGCCGGGGCACAACTATTCAAGATCCACATCCAAGTCGGCGGGTTCGCGCCCCACGATGCGCTGCTCGACGAAGCATGGGAAGTCCTCGAGCAAAGCAGGATACCGGTGGTCATCCATGCCGGTTCGGCACCGTTGAGCGGCAACTACACCGGGCCGCAGAACGTTCGAATCCTGCTGGAGAAGTATCCGGACCTCGTGCTGGTCATAGCGCATATGGGGATGCCCGAGTATCACGAATTTGCCGATCTTGCCGAGGCGTTTTCAGGCGTTTACCTGGATACGACCATGGTGGGTACCGACTTCACCAACGAATTCGCGCCGATGCCGCAAAGCTATATTTCCCGTTTGGCTTCACTCCAGGACAAAGTCATTCTCGGCTCGGATTACCCGAATATCCCTTATCCCTATGCGCATCAGCTGCAGGCACTAGCCCGGTTGGGGCACGGAAAATCCTGGATGCGAGCGGTGCTCTGGGAGAACGGGGCACGGCTGCTGGGACTTTCGCAAGCTGGCTAATCTCTAGGACTTTGACCGCATAAAGTAGAGCTGCGCTGTTCCTCAAAACGGGAACAGCGCAGCTCTATTATTTACTTGTGCTTAGAAAGCTGGGATGACGCTTCCATCGGTCCAAGTTTCGCTAATGTAGGCTCCAACCTCATCGGAGTGCAGCAGTTCGTCGAGCTTGGTGATTGCAGGAGTTTCTTCACCGGCACGCCAGGTCAGGAAGTTAGCATGTGGATTGTTTTCGCCGCTTTCCTGATCAAGTTCTTCGTCAAGATTCAACTTGGCCTGGGCAATGAAGTTTCCGTTGATTACCGCAACGTCGACGGAATCGTCTTTGGTGTAAACCTGTGGAACCTGTTCGGCATTCATCTCAGTGAACTTCAGTTTCTTGGGGTTCTTTGCTTCGTCGTCCTCAATGGTCAACACGGTGTCGCTGTCTTCCAGTCCGGAAAGCAAGCCTGTGCTTTCCAACAGACGCAAGCCGCGAAGCTGATTCGCTGGGTCGTTGTTGAGGACGACAGATGCACCTTCGGTGACGTCAGCTGGCTCACTGAACTTTTTGGAGAAAACGGTCATCGGCTCGACATGAATGCCTTTGCCGTGCTCAAATTCGTAGCCCTTGTCCGCAACCTGCTGGGCTAGGTAAGCCTCAGTTTGGAAGTAGTTGGCATCAAGTGAGCCATCTTCCAACGAGGTGTTTGGGAGGATATAGTCATCGTATTCAACGATGTCCAGATCGATGCCAGCATCTTTGGCAAGCTCTTCATCAACGTACTCAAGAATCTGAGCGTGTGGAACAGAGCTTGCGCCTACAGTGACGACAACAGGGTTTGCCGGGTCCAGGCTGGCTTCTGCGGATGGTTCGGTGGAACCGGTGCTACCGCAAGCGGTCACCGCAAAGAGAGTGGCGACACCAGTGACGGCGAGAGCGAGCTTTTGACGCATGTGAGTGATTCCTTTGATATGGACCGTTGCCGGTAACGGGGGAGCTGAATGGAGCGGTGAGGGTGCCGCCCCAGTCCGCCGGTGGCCCGGCGGAATAGTGATTTCCTAGCGGTGATCAACCTTGCGGGCAATCCAGTCGCCGAGGATCTGTACCACTTGCACCATTATCACGATGATGATGATGGTAATGATCATGATTTCAAGTTCGTAGCGCGTGTAACCGTAGTTGTAGGCCAACCGGCCCAAGCCGCCGCCGCCAACCAAACCTGCCATGGCAGAGTATCCAATGATCGTCACGACGGTGGTGGTGATCGCCGAGACTATACCGGGTAGCGCTTCGGGAACCATGACCTTGCGAATAACCTGCATCTTGGTGGAGCCCATGACCAGCGCGGCGTCGATCTTTCCGGATGAGACATCGCGTAGCGCGGTCTCCACCAGTCGAGCGAAGAAAGGGACCGTACCGATAGTCAGCGAGACTGAGGCGGCGATGGGACCTAGCGATGTGCCAACAACCAATGCCGAGAATGGAATCAAGGCGACCATCAAGATTGCGAACGGGATTGAACGGGTGATATTCACGATGATGCCCGACAAAATCACGTTCAGCCAACGCATGGGCGCCAGCCCAGTCTTATCGGTGGTGTGCAATAAAATGCCAATCAGCAAACCCACCACGACGGATACTACCGACGAGATGAAAACCATTTGCATGGTCTCAACGGTGGCCGGCCACATGGCCTTGGTGATGCCTGGGTTATTCAAGAGTTCAGTGAAGTAATCCATAACTTACTTGGCCTCCTTCACGGTCACTGCAATACCTGTGGACTCCAAATGTTCGATAATCGCAGCGATGTCCACGTCTGGGGCAAACTGCACACGCAGATGCGCGAACTGCTGGTCGCCCAGATGCTCTACCGAACCTGCCAAGACATTGACGTCGGTGTTGAACTTTCGTGCGATGCCGGAGATGACCGGCTCGGTGGCTTGCGCGCCCGTGTAGAGCAGGTCAAGTACGCGACCTGCACCTTCTGCCTGCGGGGCTTCTCCCGGCAGTGGAAGCAGCGTAGAAGCCAAACGTCCTGAAGCGTTGGTGATGACCGCTTCGAGGTCGCCGTGCTCCACGATCTTGCCGGCTTCGAGCAGGGAAACCGAATCGCAAATCTGCTTGACGACGTGCATCTCGTGGGTGATGATCAGTACCGTGATGTTCAACCGGTCGCGAAGCTTCCTAACCAGTTCAAGAATTTCATCGGTGGTGGCCGGGTCCAAAGCACTGGTTGGCTCGTCGCAGAGCAGCACGTCGGGGTCTGTCGCTAACGCGCGGGCGATACCCACGCGCTGTCGCTGACCACCGGAAAGCTGCGATGGGTAGCCCTTGGCGAACTTCTTCAGCCCGACGAGTTCCAAAAGCTGCGCAACTTTCTCGGCGATTTCCTTCTTCGGTGTGCCCACCAATTCCAGTGGGTAGGCAACATTCTGTTCGGTGGTTCGTGAATCGAACAGATTGGCATGCTGGAAGACCATGCCGATACGGCGACGAGCGTTGCGTAACGCGTCGGAGTCGACATTCGTCAGTTCCTTGCCGTTAACCGCAACGGAGCCGGACGTAGGCTGGTCAAGCAACGTCAGGCAGCGGACAAGTGTTGATTTGCCAGCTCCGGAATGTCCAACGATGCCATGAATTTTCCCGGTCGGGACTTCAAGGCTGACACCATCCAGTGCAACAACGTCATTGCTGCCTTGACGATAAACCTTACGCAGGTCACTAACTGTGATCACTAGGCGCGTTCCTTCAATTCTCAAGGGGTATAGAGAGTACCCTCCATTGAATCACTATCGAACAATATCGCCCGAACCGCCCGCAAAACACATTCACTATTCTTCATATGCGGCCAAAATCGGGGACGAATCGAAGATGATTCGCAGATTTGTGACTGAAGATGAACTAATGACTTACCCGGAATCTCGCGGGAGCCAGTTTTTAGGATGTGAAGTGCCTAACATTCACTGGAAATGCATGGTTTAGCTGTCTTTTATCGGCCAAGCGCCATCGACGAGGGCCTGGGGATCGCGCTTGCGCAGGTATTCCTGGAAGCTCGCGGCTTGTTCGCGAGCCCACCCGATCTGCCAGCCGTGCAAATCCTGCGGATCAACTTGTAGCTGCGGGTACTTCTCGGCGATGGCTCGCGCTACCGCCACGCATGCCACCGAATCGGCGAAGGAGGTGTGGGCATTTTCCAGGACGACGCCGTAGTGTTCGCAGGCAGCTGCCAGCGTGCGCTTTCCCTTGCGGAACTTGTCGACCTGCTTGTCGATGATGAACGGGTCAATCACGATTCCGGGGATGAACGGCACCAGGTCGTAGCGCAAGGCCTCGGCATGCAGGACGGAGAAGTCATAGGCGGCGTTGAACGCGACCACCGGGGACTGCTGGGCGGCGAACTGGAGCAGGTTGAGGATCTCGGCAACGCCCTGAGCGGCAGGAATGCCCTCCGCGCGAGCTTTTTCGGTGGACACGCCGTGCACCGCGGCAGCAGCCTCGGGAATTTCAACGCCGGGATCAATCAGCCACTCCCGCTGGTTCACAACCTGACCTTGGGCATCAAGCAGAACCACCGACGCAGTGACGATGCGCGCCGTAGTGGTGTCGACGCCAGTGGTTTCCAAGTCAAAGCCAACTGCAAGGCCCTTATGCCATTCATTCATGAAATCAACGCTACCCGCTCATTCGGTCAACCATTGGGCTGACGCTCCGGTTGTGGATGAGGATGTCCAAGTTGGCACAATAGGGACATGAGCTCCGAATCAAGCCACTTGCCCCTCGAGTATGCCGAGGCCGTCCATCGGCTGGCGGCACTTGTCCCGCCGGGAGCGGTACTCAGCTATGGCGACGTAGCAGAGCTCCTGGGGGTCGGCGGCGCTCGGCAGGCTGGCAAGGCGATGGGAAGTTCACCGGAGGGGACACCCTGGTGGCGCATTCTTCGGGCCGACGGCACCCTGACTTTGGCACTCGGCGAACGAGGAGAGGACGAGTGGACGCGGGAGAACACTCCCCGCCGGGGTCGACGCGTGAATATGGCCCAAGCACGCTGGAAACCGAACGATGCCCAATGGGCGCAAATCGATTCGCTCAAAGCGGCGTTGCAACCGGGCTACTTGTCCGAAGCGGATGATCAACTATGAACATGGAAGATATGACCGACCCGGCACAACTGGATACGTCTTCGCTGCTTGAGAGGCTGGCAACGGTAGCCAAACCTACCCTCGTGACCGGGGCCCCGGGGACTGGGAAAAGCACGGCCCTGCTGGACACAGCCGTGGCGCATCTGGACGCTGGTTTGGATCCGCTGCAGCTGTTGATTATTGCGCCAACTCGTCTGACCGCTGCCGGCATTCGAGACGACCTCAGCCGCCGAGCGGATCAAACTTTTACGGAGCCGGTGGTGCGGACCTGGTCCGCATATGCCTTTGATCTCATCCGAAGGGCACGCTTGGAAGGCCTGCTGCCGAATTTGGAACGGGCTCCTCGACTCCTTTCGGGACCTGAACAGGATACGCTCATCGGCAACCTCCTCGAAGGCCACCAGCAGGGATTGACCGCGGGCCCGGGGTGGCCCGAGGACTTGAACTTAGCGGTCGAAACACGCGGGTTCAGGAAAGAACTGCGTGAATTCTTTGACCGGGTTTCTGAGCTTGGACTTGAACCGGTAGATATTGCGCAACTTGGGGAACAGGCCAAGCGCGCAGAGTGGGTGGCCGCGGCACGCTTCTATCAGGAATACCGCGACCTGCTGGACCTAGGCAGTGCGGAAGCTTTTGACCCGGCGGGTCTGATGACCCGTGCCGCCCAATTGTTCGAACAGCATCCAGAATTCCTGGCCGAAGAGCACGAAAAACTGCAGCTGATCCTCGTCGATGACCTGCAAGAAGCGACCTTGTCGCAGCATCGGCTTTTGCGGCTGATCGCGCGTGATCGCCGGCTCGTTGCCTTTGCGGCGCCAGATAATGTGGTCCAAGGATTTCGTGGTGCACGCCCCGATGAGCTGAACCGTTTCTCGCAAAATTACAGCAGCAAGGATGAGGCTCAACTCTTCGAATTGGATACCAGCTTGCGCATGGCACCGGCCATTATGGATGCTTGGAAGCGCGTCGTGCGGCGAATCCCGCTAGCGGCCGGCCTGCGCGGACGAAAACTGGAAGCGCCAGCGGAAACCGAAACCGGGCAGGTTCAAGCTCTGTGCTTTGAAAACTCCACCTTGGAAGAACGCTACATAGCCCAACGCATAGTCCAGATGGATCTCTACGAGGGCTTCCCGCTCTCCGACATGGCCATCGTGGTCCGCAACGGTTCACAGGTACGGTCCTTCAGCCGGTTCCTCGAAGGCCAAGGGATCGCGGTCCAGGTTCCACCGGCCGAAATCCCCTTGAAGGATGAGGGCGCGGTACGGCCCTTGCTCGACCTGGTCCAGCTGGCCCTGGCCGGCGGCGTAAGCGACGATCCGCTGCTGATGCAGAACCTGCTGCTCTCGCGCTACGGAATGAGCACCGCATTGGAAATTCGACGCCTGAGGCAGCTGCTGCGCCAACGCGAAAGCTCGGTGGGCGGACGGCGATCCAGCCAAGAGCTTCTCGAAGCGAGCCTTCATGAACCGGAACTGAGCCGTGACTTGGGGCCCGTAGCCTTTGGCTTGGAACGCCTGCTGAGCATGTTCGGTGCCTTGCGCACCGAGCTTGCCACCGGGCAGGCAACCCCGGAAACGGCGCTGTGGGCGTTGTGGGAAGCTTCGGGCCGGGCCAACGCCTGGCGCAAGGAAGCGCTGGGCACCGGAAATACCGCCCGTCGTGCCGATCACGACCTGGACGCGGTCCTTTCGCTATTCCAGGCAGCCGAACGGTTTGTGGATCAGCTGCCCGGTGCCAGCGTGGAACTTTTCATCGATCACATTTTGCATCAGGAACTGCCGATGGACTCACTGGCCTCGCGAGCCACCGGGACGAAAACGGTCACGGTGCTGACCACCGCGGCGGCCGCAGGCAAGCACTGGCCCGTCGTATTCATTCCGGGCCTGCAGGAAGGCAGCTGGCCGAACCTGCGGCTGCGCGGTGAGCTGCTGGGTTCCAACGCCCTGGCCGACGCGGTAGAACACGGCCTGGCCTTCCTGAGCACACGCACCCCGACGCAGCTGGTGCGCGGAATCCGCAATGATGAAATGCGAAGCTTCAGCAACGCCGTTTCGCGCGCCTCGCGATTGTTGATTTGCACGGCGGTGGATAACGAGGACTCGCAACCCTCATCGTTCTTGGACCTGGTTGATCCAAACGGCGGCGCGCAACGAGAACTCACCGCGGTCCCACGAATCAGGGCCCTGCCCACGCTGGTGGCTGAACTGCGTTCGATGGCCGAACGCGCCAAGGCCGCGCAACTCGGCGCGGTCCCCGCTCCCGAGCACGTTTCGGCCGACGAGATCTACCACGACGCCATCACGGTGCTAGGGCAATTGGCCGACAGCGAATACCCGGTGCGTGGCGCTCACCCAAAGGGTTGGTGGGGATTGAAGCCACTGAGCACCAGCGCCCCGGTGGTTCCCGCCGATCAACCGCTGCGTGTGTCACCCTCAAAGGTCGAGACCCTGGTGAAGTCGCCGCTGAACTGGTTTGTGCAAAGCGCCGGGGGAGAAGCGGCGCATGACTTCGCCGCCTCCCTGGGCACCTTGATTCACTCCATCGCCGAAGAGCACCCGGAGGCCAGCGGGAGCGAATACTCGAACATCCTCGAGCAGCGGTGGCCGGAGCTGGAAAAGCTCCCGAATTGGGAGGGGCAGCGCGACTTTGACAGAGCCGAAGAAATGCTCAAAAAACTTGCGCAATACAGCATCGCCATGCGCACCTCCGGGCGTGAACTACGAGCGAGAGAACTGTCCTTCCAGGTTGACGTTCCGCAGGAAGGCAAGCATATCCAGCTGCGCGGAGTCATCGACCGGGTGGAAGCCGACGCGCAGGGCAAGGCCACGGTGGTAGATCTGAAAACCGGTGGCAAAGCGCCAACGCTCAAAGACACCGAAACCCACCCGCAGCTGGCCGTCTACCAGACCGCGGTGCAGCTCGGTGCATTGCAGCAGCACGATGAAACCGCCGCGCTTTCCACCGAACCAGCCGGAGCGTCGCTGGTCTACGTCGGTACCCCGACGAAGTCGGCCACCCTGCGGGATCAGCCGGCCCTTGGAACAGAAACCTGGGCGCGGGAGCTGATTCTCGAAGCGGCCGAGCTGATGGGCGAGCGCGAATTCACCACCCGGCACACCATTGGCTCCGAGGGCCTGCGCGGATCGTGCACGCTGCCCGAAATCTGCCCATTGTGCGAGCAAGGACGACAGGTCACCGAACCATGAGCAATATTCGATTCACCCCGCAGGAACTTTCCGAAGCCCTAGGGGAGCAGTTCCCGCCAACCGCGCAGCAGGCCGAGATCATCTGTGCCCCCTTGGAACCCATGCTGGTCATCGCCGGCGCGGGTTCCGGCAAGACGAAGACCATGGCGGACAAGGTGGTTTGGCTCGTCGCCAACGGGCTGGTTCGCCCGGAAGAAATCCTCGGCGTGACGTTCACGCGCAAGGCAGCCGGCGAACTTTCCGCACGTATCCGAGCCAAGATCGCGCAGCTAGTGGCCACGGGGCTGCTCGGCGAAGAGGAAACCAGAGACTTCCTGGACCCGGCGGTATCCACCTACCATTCCTATGCCAATACCTTGGTGCAGGACTACGGACTTCGCCTGGGGATCGAAGAAGACACGGTATTGCTCGGTGCGGCGCAATCCTGGCAGCTGGCCCATCAGGTGTTGGAGAGCTATACCGGAAACTACGAGCATCTCGGCTCGGCGACCAGCACGCTGATCGACGCAATCGTCTCATTCAGCTCCGAGTCCTCCGAGCATCTGGTCTCCCCGCCGCAGGCCCAGCAATGGCTCGACAACCTCATTGCCGAAGTCTCCCTGTTCCCGATGCAGGCGGACAAGGAAAAGAAGCGGACCGTTGCGGCGCAGAACATGATCGACCGGCTCGCCTCCCGCGCGACCATCGCCGAGCTGGCCCAGGAATACGCCCTGTCCAAGGCGAAACTCGGGGTAATGGACTACGGCGATCTAGTCTCCCACGCGGCGCATATTGCGCAAGAAGTTCCGGCCGCGGCGCTTGCCGAGCGCACCAGCCACAAGGTGGTGCTGCTCGATGAATTCCAAGACACCTCGCATGCCCAGATGGTGCTGTTCTCGCAACTTTATGGCAATGGCCACCCGGTGACCGCGGTGGGGGACCCCAACCAATCCATCTACGGATTCCGCGGTGCCAGCGCCGGCCAGCTATTCCGCTTCCCCCAGGAATTCCCCATAGTGCGCGAATCGAGCAGAGACCTCGCACATGTCAAGCACCTCACGGTGGCATGGCGGAATACCGTGAACGTCTTGGACGCGGCAAACCACATTACCGCTGGCGGTCAGCAGCCGGCCATTGGACCGGTCTCCGTCAAGCCGCTTGAACCCTCGGCTTTTGCGCAGCCCGGCCGAGTAGTGCTCAATCGCTGCGCGAGCGTCCGCGAGGAGGCCGAACGGATCGCGGACCTCATCGTGGCAGAAAATCGCCAGGGCGTCGGTGCCGAGCACAAGACCAGCGCGGTGCTCAGCCGCAACCGGGCGAATCTCTCGGTGATGGGCGAGGTGCTTGGCGAACGGGGCATTGCCTATCAGCTGGTGGGGCTGTCCGGGCTGCTCAGCACCCCTGAGCTCACCGACCTCGTGTCCTGTTTGCATGTGCTGGTGGATCCGTTGCGCTCGGACAAGCTGATGCGCTTGCTCGCAGGCGCCAGATGGCGTTTGGGCGCCGCCGACCTCGCAGCATTCGCCGATTGGTCGCGTTCGCTGGCCCGGCGCCGGGAGCGCGGGCTGAATCCCGAACTGGACTCCGCCGAACCGATCACCCAGAATCAAAGCACGGAGGAGGCGGCCCGCGCGGAGCTCAACGACGCTGCAAGCCTGATCGAGGCGCTGGATTACCTTCCTCCGGCTGGTTGGACGAGCTCCGACGGCCGGCGGTTGTCGAATACCGGCTATGAACGGCTCGAAGCGCTGCGATCCGAACTGCGGCAATTGCGTTTGATCGCCAACGATGATTTGGAAGCGTTGATTCGAGAAGTCGAACGCGCCATGAACCTGGACATCGAGGTGGCTGCCAGACCGTGGATTGCCGCGGACAAATATCGGGTGAACCTGGATGCCTTCGCCGATGTGGTGCGCGAATATTGCCGCAATGCCCCGCGCGTGGAGTTGGCGGGTTTCCTCATGTGGCTTGAACAGGCCGCCGAAAAGGAAAAGGGGCTCCCGCTGCCCTCCGAAGATGCTGATCCGCTGGCGGTACAGTTATTGACTATTCATGCCTCGAAGGGGCTCGAATGGGACATCGTCGCGGTGATGTCTTTGAACGAGGGGGTCTTCCCGGGAGCCAAATCCGATCGTTGGACCAGCGGCGATAAGGCGCTGCCTTGGCCGTTGCGCGGAGATGCCGGCGATTTGCCGCAGTGGGATACCGACCAGCCGGCGCTGAAGGAACTGATCGAGGCCGAATCGATCTTCAAAGATCGGGTGGACGACCATCATATTGCCGAAGAACGCCGCCTCGCCTACGTGGCAGTCACCAGGGCTAAGTCATTGCTGATCTGTTCAAGCAGCATTTGGTCGGGATCGCGCTCCAAGCCCTGTGAACCTTCGGTCTTCATGGACGCACTGCTGCCACTGGCCGAAGGGGAGGAACCCCGCGCCGAAATTGGAGTGTGGGTCGAAAACGATCAGGGGCCCGAGGAAAATCCGGTACGCTCCCAACCGATGGAGGCGCGCTGGCCGTACGACCCGCTTGACGGGCCGGTGATTACCGGCACCGTGCAAAAGTCGCCGCACCCCTATTCTCGTCGTGAGGTGCTCAGTGCGCTTGCCGAAGACGTTGTTGCGGCCAAGGCGACGAGCCAGATGCTGACCGGCTTCGGGGAGCATTGGAAGGACGAGGCGGAGAGGTTGCTGGCGCAACGCGAGTTCCTGAACAACCGCGAACGCGTCATCGCTGCGCCCGAGCATGTGCGGGCCTCATTGTTCGTTGAACTTGCCGAAGACTCTGTGGAGGTACTGGAGAACCTGCGCCGCCCCGTTCCGCGCCGCCCCGGCCTGGCTGCCCGGCGAGGCACCGCATTCCACGCCTGGATCGAGGAATACTACGAACAAACCCAGATGCTCGACCTAGGCGAGATCGTCGAGCCAGCGGATCGATATATTGACGACGTGCTGGATCTTGCCTCGATGAAGGAAGCGTTCCTAGCCAGCGAATGGGCCGAACGCCAACCGGCATATGTTGAGGTGCCGCTGGAAACACGTGTGGGCCCGGTTGCGGTACGCGGGCGCATCGATGCGGTCTTCCAGCTTGAAGATGGCACCTGGCTGATGCTCGACTGGAAAACCGGAAGGGTGCCCAGCGGCAAGGACCTGAAGAGCAAATTGGTGCAGCTGGCGGTCTACCGTCTTGGCTGGTCACGCCTGCACGGGATCCCGCTGGAACAGATTCAGGCCGCGTTCTACTACGTTGGCGCCGGCATCACGATTCACGCCGAATATCTGGCATCCGAAGAAGAACTTGAATCCATGATCGCCGGGGCCTTCGAAAACCTGACGGAGCAGGTCGAAACGGAAGCTACGAAGTAGTTTCTTCCTTGGAGTCGGTGTCTTCCACGGGCACCGGCTCGCTTGGCTTCGCATCCTGTGCAGGGTTATTTCCCGAATCGGCCTTCGCGGCATCCTCCGGCGAAGTGCTGCCTGCGGCCGCTGCGTCGTCTGTGTGCTGTGCCGCGGGGGACTGCACGCCAGCTTCAACGGGGACGGCGGAGACCGCTGGAGGCTTGGGCGTGCTGTCCTCCGGTGGGGCGTCGGTTTCTACCTCATCCTCGACGGGAAGCTGTGTAACCTTTGAAGAGTTGATTGCCGGAGCGCTCGGCTTCGGCGCTACTTCAGGTTTCTCAACCGAAGCGGATGCCGGAGCGGCCAGCGGGCGCGGAGCCTCAACGACGGACAGCGGCTCACCGCCGTACTCGGCTATATTCGTATCCAGTTCCTGCAGCATTTCGTCGGCATCGGCAATGCGCTCGGTGTCTTTGCTGTCCAGGGACTTGACCAACCACTGGGCGAGCGCGAATTCCGCAGCCAGCGCAGCACGGCGCATGATGTGCGGATCTGCTGAGTTGCCGCGAGCCTCCACATAGGCGGCGAATACTCGTTCGCTGAAGCTCTGGTCATCAATGGCGGAGAGCCAGGCGAAGTCGTCGGCGGGGTCGCCCACATGCAAGTCGGTCCAGCCCTTGACGGCGGTAATGCTTGAGTGGGAAACCTGCAGCTGCTCTTCATCGAAGTCGCCATGGACCACCGTGGCGTTAAAGCGCCACAGCGACACATCTTCCATGGCGTGCTCCCAACGCCGCAGCAGGCGGCTAGGCACTCGGCCCGTCGCGGCGGCGGTGTCCAGCTCGTTGAGCTTGCGCTGGCGAACTTCATCGGCGGTGTAGGTCGGCAATCCGGCAACTTCGACCGAATCATCGGGAATCTGGTGGATCGCCGCCATGCACTGACCCAAGGCCACCGCAATCTTGCTTCCCTCCTCGACAAGTTCGTCGAGGGTGGGAACCCGGCCGGGAAGATCTTTATATACGAAGGTTCGCAAGGGGCCCTGACGCACAGTTCCGGCGACAGAGGGCAGGGCGAACGGAAGCGCGGCCCTGACCTTGGCCGAAAAAGCGCGCAAGGCGGAAAGCTCCGCTTCCAGGCGCATACTCGCTTCGTCGTGGCGCGGCGAGCGTACGCGCCAGCGGTGTTTTTGGGAATCTACGATGAGTGCCGAATCGAAGTCTTCTGCATCATCGGACAACGCGGCGAACCTTACCGGGGTCAATCCCGGCACGGCGGCGGTGGCAATAGCGGCGAGTTCCATGGCAGAGCGTTTCACATCCTCCACCGTATGCGAGATCCGGCGTTTCATTCGTTAATGACGCACGGAAGATGGCTAGTTTCAACGCACATGACGGCAGATGCGATTTAGATCATTCGCAATTGTTTTCACCGTGAAGCCAAACCAAGCCAGTGCTCAGCGAATTGCACTAGGTTAGGAGTATGGCGTTGGCAGAAAAATATCGATTACCACTCACCTCATTGAGCTTCGCACGATCCGTGTATGAGCGTCCGGTGACCGAGCATGACCAGCCTGACCTGCTACCACAGGTCATGGCCGATCCGCAGAGTCGAGTGATGCTGCTTTCCGAGCTTGGTGCTGCGCTAAACGGCGAATCGTTGTTTTTGATCCCAGGCCCGGACTATCAGGCCTCTGGGCAGGAAAAATTCGTCTACCTCGGCCGTGACATGCAGCACTTATTTGTTTTAGCTATTGTCGACTCCTCGGTGCTTGATGAACGGACCGAGTCATCATGGACCACGCTGCGAGACGCATTTAATGTTCTCGATGCGGCTCAGGCCGAGTTGTTTGTTGAGGCCCAGGCAATAGCCAACTGGAGACGCAACGAAGTGTTCTGTCCCCGGTGCGGTTCCGAACTTCGGTCCTCTACCTCCGGTTGGGTGCAACGCTGCGTGGACAATGGCCACGAGCTGTTCCCGCGCACCGACCCGGCGGTGATCGCCGCCATCGTCGATTCCGAAGATCGTTTGCTGCTCGGTGCCAACAGCATGTTCAAATCCAAGATGTACTCGGTCCTAGCTGGTTTTGTCGAAGCAGGAGAATCACTTGAGTCTGCGGTGCGTCGAGAGATCTTTGAGGAATCAGGGGTACACGTAGGCGATGTTGCCTACCGTGGGTCCCAGCCATGGCCAATGCCGCGCTCACTCATGCTGGGTTTCACCGGCGAGGCACTGAGCACGCAGCTGGTACCTGACGGTGCCGAGATACTCGACCTTCGCTGGTTCACCCGCGAACAACTCGGCTCCGAATTGAGCGCCGGCACCCTGCAAATTCCGCGCGGTATTTCCATCGCACACGCACTGATCCGTAACTGGTACGGAGAAGCCCTCCCGGAGGCCCCAAGCAAGTGACCGAGCAAGAAAATATAACGGCCCCCGATCTTTTGGCAGGGCTTGACGCCGAACAGCGGCTCGCGGCCGAGACCCTGAGCGGCCCAATATGCATCCTTGCCGGTGCCGGGACCGGCAAAACCCGCGCCATCACACACCGCATAGCGCACGGTGTGCATACCGGGGTCTACAACCCGACCAGCGTGCTGGCCCTGACCTTCACGACCCGTGCCGCATCCGAGATGCGCACACGGCTTCGCTTGCTGGGGGCGCCGGGCGTCCAGACCCGGACATTCCACGCCGCTGCGCTTCGGCAGCTGCAGTACTTCTGGCCGCAGTCGGTCGGTGGGACGTTGCCAAACTTGGTGGAGCACAAGGCGCCGCTCATCGCTGAATCCGCGCGCCGACTTCGAATTTCGAGCGACCGCGCCATGGTGCGCGACCTTGCCTCCGAAATCGAATGGGCCAAGGTATCGATGCATTCTCCCGAAAGCTACGCCAAGGTCGCTGCCAGCAGAGATCTGCCCAACGGCTTGGAACCGGTGAGCATGGCACGCATCTTCCAAACCTATGAGGAACTCAAAGACGACCGTAGCGTGATCGACTTTGAAGATGTTTTGCTGCTTACCAGCGCAATTCTTGAAGAAGACGAGAAAGTCGCTGCCAACGTCAGGTCCCAGTATCGACATTTCGTGGTGGATGAGTACCAGGATGTTTCGCCGCTGCAACAGCGGCTGCTCGACCTGTGGCTCGGTGGGCGCGACGAACTGTGTGTGGTGGGCGATGCCTCCCAGACGATCTATTCGTTCACCGGTGCCCGACCTGATTACCTGTTGAACTTCGGCACCCGATTCCCCGAAGCAACCGTCGTCAAGCTCGTGCGTGACTACCGTTCGACACCCGAGGTGGTGAATCTGGCGAATAAGGTGTTGTCCATGCGCCGGATAGAAACTTCGATGCCTGATCCGACCGTCATTTGGCCAGAACCCTTGGAACTCATTGCCCAGCGCGAGCATGGACCCAGTCCTGAATTTTTCGAGGCTGCCGACGATGAACAGGAAGCGGATGAGGTTGCACAACGCATCAAGGCGCTAGTCAAAGACGGGCAAGACGTCTCTGAAATCTCGGTGCTATACCGCACCAACGGTCAGTCTCAAGCCTTTGAACAAGCGCTCACGGCGCACGGAATTTCCTACGTCATGCGTGGCGCCGAGCGGTTTTTCTCGAGGCGTGAAGTCAAAGAGGGAATGCTTGCACTCCGCGCCGCATTAAATGTTGCAGGAGACTTGTCGGTGCCTCAGCTGGTGCGCGATGTGCTCTCCTCGCACGGGTATGCTCCGGAAGCTCCCACCGGCAGCACCGGTGCGGTACGCCAACGGTGGGAATCGTTATCCGCCCTCGTGCGACTGGCCGACGACCTGGTTGCCGGCAAAGGCGACCAGGGGCACGAAGTGACCTTGCGCGATGTGGTCCGCGAACTTGAAGAACGCGCCGCGACTCAACATGCGCCGACCTTGGACGGCGTCACGCTCGCGTCCTTCCACGCGGCGAAGGGCCTTGAATGGGACGTTGTTTTCTTGGCAGGCCTCAGCGAGGGACTCGTACCGATCACCTATGCGAAGGACCAGGCTGGCTACGATGAAGAACGTAGGCTGCTCTACGTAGGAATTACTCGTGCGCGCATACGGCTCTACCTGTCGTGGTCCTTAGCCCGGACCCCGGGTGGCCGGGCGCATCGATATCCGTCGAGATTCCTGGACGGGATTAAATCTGTGCGGCAGGCCAGCAGCCGGCAGCAAGCACCGGTTCGCCGCAAGCAGCAGAAACTCACGCCATCTGTTTGCGCCGGTTGCGGATCATTTTTGACCACTGCGAAGGAACGGAAACTCAAACGATGTTCCTCTTGCCCCGCCGCGTACGACGAAGCGCTCTTTGAGCAGCTGCGTAGCTGGCGAGCCTCGGTGGCCCAGAGCAATTCGATTCCCGCATTTGTGATTTTCACCGATGCGACGCTCATGGCAATCTCGGAGCATCGACCGAATTCGGTCCAAGGGCTGGGCAAAATCTCAGGAGTGGGGCGCAGCAAACTTGAACGCTACGGTGAAGCGGTACTGGCGGTTTTGGCCGAATACCAAGGCTAGTTATCGACAGCTCGCAGGGAATGAAAAATCGGTTCACCTACGTGGACCTATGGTGAGCTCATAAGCGACAAACCATCGCAAACCTGTGAAGGATAGAAGTGGAGGCACCCGATGCCGGCATACCCTCAGACCGTTGATTTTATCGCCGCGGATGACATCCCGGTCCGTATCGTACGTTCGAGCAAACGAAAGAAGACCATCTCCTCGCAATGGCGCGAGGACCGGTTGGTCGTTCAGGTGCCCGCGGCGCTGAATGAAAGCACGGAGCGCGCATTCGTGGACGAAATGCTCAAGAAATACCGCCAGCGTAAGAGCCGACAATCGGCGGCCGTCACCGAGGACTCGTTGATGGAACGGGCCACATATTTGGACCTAAGGTATCTTGATGGGCTGGCTAATCCGGTATCGGTGCGTTGGGTCAATAATCAAAATAAACGGTGGGGCTCTGCCACCCCAATCCAGCGGACCATCCGACTTTCCGCCAAACTGAAGTATGCCCCGAATTGGGTGCAAGACTATGTTTTGGTCCATGAGCTAGTCCATTTGGCAACGCCGGGCCAAGGGCACGGAAAAAGGTTCCAGGATCTGCTGGACCGGTTCGAAAGAAGAGCCGAAGCGGACCAGTATCTCGCCGGATTCAGCGCAGGTTTCCGCGCACATGCCAAAGAAAACGGACAGACCGATACCGAAACTGGCGGGTTTGACGATCTCGACGACGAGTGACCTGCGATTTTGAGGTCCGCTCCAACGAAAAGTAGGGGGTCCAAGCAGCTTGAGCTGCTTGGACCCCTTACTTACATCAGAGCTCTTAGTTAGTTCTTCGGATCGTCTGGATTAGAATCCTCAGGGTTTTCGACTTCAGGTTCCGGCTTATCGAATCCGCCATCGAGTAGCTTGCCTAGCGCGGCGTCAAACTCGTCATATTCAGATGCAGCCGACTCTCGGCGCTTGGTAAAGCCCGCCGGCTCGCTGAGATCTTCGGCCGTAGGCATCAAATCGGGGTGGTCCCAAATAGCATCTCGGCCTTCGGTACCACGTTCCTCATGGAGATGTTCCCAGAGGGCGGCAGCCTCACGAAGCTTGCGCGGACGCAGTTCCAAGCCGACCAGCGAAGCAAATGCTGATTCAGCAGGACCACCAGAGGCACGGCGACGGCGCATGGTTTCTCGAAGGTGAGCCGCGAATGGCAAGTTGGCGGCCGCGAGCGACACAACGTGGTCGACCCAACCTTCGATCAGTGCCAGCGTCAGTTCGAGATTTTCAAGTGCCTTTTCCTGCTGGCCTGTGCGCTCTGGCGTAAACAGCCCTTCGCCGAGCAGTTCCTGCAGGTTCTCCGGATTTGACGGATCGATGCCGCGAACTGCTTCTTCGACACGTGACATATCGATATGAATGCCACGTGAGTAAGACTCGACCGCTCCGATGAGTTTCGAAGAAAGCCATGGAACCCGATTGAATAGTCGCGCATGAGCGTGCTCGCGCAGAATCACGTAGAGCAGCACTTCCTGCTCAGGGATTTCCAACCCCTCGCCAAAGTTGGCGACGTTGGCGGCGACCAGGCCGGGTGTCGTTCCTGCCAGGGGCAACCCGATATCGGTGCCTCCAAGCACATCCTTGGCTAAGCCGCCTAGGGCAGTTCCCAGCTGCATTCCAAACATGCTGGAACCAAGATTTCGGAACATCGCATCGGAGTTGCCGAGCATGCCCTTCATCTCTTCTGGGATTTGGTCCTTCATTGCGCTGGTGATTGCACGGGTCACGGATTCGGCCACCGGTTCGGTGACCTTCTTCCAAACACCCAAAGTTTTGTCGTACCAGCGTTTGCGAGTCCAGACTTCGGTAGCTTCGCCCTTGGACTCAAAAGCCGTGGCGTTATTGAGCCACAGATCGGCCAGATAGGAAGCGTCGACAATGGCGCTTTTGCGCGAGTCAGAAACTTCGGGGTCTTCACCGGCATAGGACTGAAGCGCGGTATCCGAAGCAAGCTTCCAATTCACCGGCCCTTCAGAGGCATTGTTCTGCATCATTGCCGACATCATTGCTTGTGCCTGCTGCATCATTTGCTGCATAGCGGCGGGATCCTGTGAACCCATCGCTTCGCGAAGCTGAGGCGGGAGATCGTTTGGGTCGAAACTGCCACCGAAGAGCTGTGAGAACATCGCTGACATTGGATCCTGCGGATTGTTTTCGTCGTCGTCACCGTCGGGTCGGTTATTCGGAGGGTTCTGTGCCATGTCATTAAAAGTACCCCCTACGCCTGAGAGTTCACATCGATGCAAGCCTGAGTTCGCTTTCGGCACATCGAATACTCCTTATAGCTGATGAAGTTCTGCATGGGCTTTCAGTAGGCTAGAGGGGGTGGCGTTTGTGAAAGCGCCCCTGAAATATTTTTGAGCGGCGGGAGCAAGGTCAGTGCACGAACAGGAACCATCATCCACGAAGGGCGCGAGCCCGAATTTGGGTACGCAAGTTCCTGGTTCCAAGCCCGTGAAAACCACGATCGCAGGGACACTAGCCCTGCTGTTGGTTGGTCTGATCCTCTTCTTACCCACCAACTTTGTCGTGCGCACACCTGGACCAGTGCTGAACACGCTGGGGGAGTACGAGGGCAAGGAGCTCATCACCATCGACGGTGCCAAGAGCTTTCAGTCCAACAGCATTTTGGACATGACGACCATTTACGTTCAAGGCGGTGGGCAGAATCGGGTGTCAACCCCGGTGATTCTCGAAGCGCTATTTAATCCGAACAAAGATATCGTCCCGGAAGAGACCATGATTCCGCGTGGAGTTACTAGCGAAGAACGTGGCGCGGCCAACGATTCGATGATGGTTTCTTCACAAGAATTGTCGATTGCAGCAGCCATGAATGAGCTGGGGCACGAATATTCCACTTGGTTGGAAGTCGCGGATTTCTCCACGGATACCAATAGGGATTCATTAAAGCCAGGAGATAGGTTGCTGGGGTTCGAAGGGAAACCAGTATCCAACTTGGAAGACTTGAAGGCAGACCTCAATGAGCGTGGAGATCAGCCAAGCACGATGACGGTTCGCAGGGCCTCCGGTGAGGGTGAGCCGAAGGAGACTGAGGTCAGCGTCACCACGTCAGCCAATGCAGAAGGCTCTCGCCAGCTTGGGGTCTACTTGAGCACCGCCTTTGATTTTCCCATCGACGTGAAATTTGGCGTGGAAGAGGTCGGAGGCCCGAGCGCCGGCATGATGTTCGCCTTGGCGATCATTGATCGGTTGACCGAAGGATCGCTGGCCGGAGAGAATCACATCGCCGGGACCGGAGAGATTACCGCCGAGGGCAAAGTCGGGCCTATCGGAGGGATTGCCCAGAAGATGGTCGCCGCGAAGGCAGATGGTGCGACGGTCTTCCTAGCGCCGTCAGAGAACTGCTCGGATGTACAAGGACGAGTGCCGAACGGGCTGCATGTCGTCAAGGTGGGCACGCTGCATGAAGCACGGCAGGCGCTGACAAAAATTGAGCAAGGAGCCGACCCCACCACGTTGGAATCCTGCTCATAGATCCACTCGACACCGTTCATACAACTTGGTGTCTGAAGCTTAGTAAGTACAGTGATAGATATACGAGTTCTGGCGCTAGCAAAGGCGTGCGGGACATTTAGGTAAGGAATGAATAGTGTCATACGGATCGGATAGTCCGTTCGGGGGTCCACCGAGACCCCAAGGGCCGCAACAACCTTCTAAGCCCGCAAATAAAAAGGCGTCTCCACTGACGCTGACGGTATTTGCGGTGGTCATCTTGGTGGCCGTGTTTGTCTTCCTCTCGAACTTCTACGCAGATATCCTCTGGTTCAATCAGCTGGGATTCTCGGAAGTCTATTGGACCGAGCGCATCGCCAAACTCATCATCTTCTTCATCGCGTTGGTCTTGATGGCCGTGCCGATGTGGTTCTCTATGCGCAGCGCGTACAAGCATCGCCCTGTCTACGCACCGGAGACGAGTCGTCCAGACTCCATGTCCCGCTACCAAGCGCAGCTCGAACCGGTTCGCCGTTTCCTCATGATCGGCATTCCTGCAGTGGTGGGTTTGTTCTCAGCCATCGCGGTAGCCGGACAATGGCAGACCATTATGTTGTTCCTCAACCGGGTTCCATTCGGATCCACCGATCCGCAGTTCAATATGGACCTGGGATTCTTTATCTTCACCCTGCCATTCATCGGATTGATCACCGGATTCTTGATTTCTGTAGTTCTGCTCGGCGGAGTTGCAGGATTGCTAACGCATTATCTCTACGGTGGCATTCGCGTTGAAGAACGTGGCGGCATCACGGTGGGCAAGGCTGCCCGCGTGCATACCGCAGTGGTCGTGGCAGTGTTCTTGCTACTCCAGGCTGTCAATTTCTGGATCTCTCAGTACGAGACGCTTAACAATCAGTCCGGGCGCGTAGCCGGTGCACTGTACAAAGACGTTCACGCGGTTATCCCTGCACGGATGATTCTGGCAATTGTCGCAATTCTGATCGCAGTTACCTTCGTGATTGCGGCGTTCAACGGTCGCTGGCGCTTGCCACTGATTGGTACCGCAATGCTCGTGGTGACGATGATTGTCGCCGGCGGCGTTTACCCATTCCTGATACAGCAGTACCAAGTGGTTCCTTCGCAGCGTACGTTGGAACGCGAATATATTGATCGAAATATCCAGATGACGCGTGAGGCCTTTGGCTTGGACGATGTCGAAGTCACTCCGTACGACGCCAAGGTCAGCACCGAGAAGAACGCGTTGGCTAAGGAAACGGAAACAACGGCGAATATTCGCTTGTTGGACCCTAACTTGGTTTCTGCCGCATTTGCGCAGCTGCAACAGTTCCGTGGGTACTACACCTTCCCTGAAACTTTGAATGTTGACCGCTACGAAATTGACGGAAAAGTCGAAGACACGGTTATCGCCGCACGTGAAGTCAACGTCAACCCCAATGACACCTGGGTGAACCAGCACATTACCTACACCCACGGTTACGGGCTGGTTGCTGCTTACGGTAACCGCGTAGCTGCCGGTGGCCGCCCCGACTTTATGCTCGGAGGCATTCCGTCCACCGGTGATTTGATCACCGAAGAAGAATACGAGCCGCGCATTTACTTCGGTGAGAACTCTCCTGAGTACTCGGTAGTTGGCGGTCCGGAAGGCTGGACCGATCAGGAGCTTGACCGTCCAAGCGCTGGTGGCGAGGGCGAAGACACCCGCTACACCTTCCAGGGAGAGGGCGGCCCTAACGTAGGCAACCTGTTCAACCGTGTGGTGTTTGCGTTGAAGTTCGCTTCTACAGACCTATTGCTCTCCAACGCGGTCAACGATGAATCACAGATTCTGTACGACCGTAACCCGCGCGATCGCGTGAGCAAGGTAGCCCCGTACCTGACGCTCGATTCCAGTGCCTACCCGGCAATTATCGATGGGCGAGTCAAATGGATCGTCGACGGCTACACCACCTCAAATGATTTCCCCTATGCACAGCAGCAGCAGATTGAATCGGCTGTTTCCGACTCGCTGACTAACGCTTCAGATTTCGATCGATTGTCGGGTCGCGTGAACTATATGCGTAACTCGGTCAAGGCTACCGTTGACGCCTACGACGGCAAGGTTGATCTGTACGCGTGGGATACCGAAGACCCAATCTTGCAGGCTTGGCAAAAGGTCTTCCCAACTGCCGTCCAGCCGCTGGATAACATTTCCGGTGATCTGATGGAGCACGTGCGTTACCCGGAAGATATGTTCAAGGTTCAGCGCGAAGTCCTCACGACTTACCACGTTGATGACCCCGACGCGTTCTACGAGTCCAATGACGCGTGGGCGGTGCCGGATGATCCGACCTCTTCAACTCAGGGAGTGAAGCAGCCTCCTTACTTCCTGTCATTGAAGATGCCAACTCAAGATGCGGCATCGTTCTCGCTGACTTCCACCTTCATTCCACAGGCAGCAGCCAACGGGCAACAGCGTAACGTGCTGTTCGGCTTCCTATCAGCGAATGCAGACGCGGGCAGTGAAGATGGCGTGAAGACAGAAGACTACGGCAAGCTTCGCTTGTTGGAGCTCCCTCGCGATACGGCAGTACCTGGCCCAGGCCAGGCACAGCAGAACTTTGATACCAACCCACGTGTGACCACAGAGTTGAACCTGTTGCGCCAGGGTGCTTCCGAGGTGAAGAGCGGTAACCTGCTCTCGCTGCCAGTCGGCGGCGGTATCCTCTACGTTCAGCCGGTATATGTTCAGTCCTCGGGCCAGACCAGTTACCCAACCTTGCGTAAGGTGCTAGTTGCCTTCGGTGACCAGGTTGGCTTCGCGAATACGCTCTCAGAAGCTCTCGACGAGGTCTTTGGTGGCGATTCGGGCGCCGTAACCGGTGAGAACGGTGATGGTGCGACACCAGAAGAACAGCCGGGGGAGAGCGAACAGCCTACGCAGTCTGAAACCCAGAAGCTAACGGATGCTCTGGATGCGGCAAATGCCGCGATCCAGAAGTCTGACGAAGCTCTGAAGGCTGGCGACTTCGCCACCTACGGCGAAGCACAGAAGGAACTTCAGGAGGCCCTGAGCCGTGCCTTGGAAGCTGACGCTGCCATCAACGGCGAAGCTGCCCCGGAAGGTGAAGTACAGACTAGCTCCGAAGCCCCGGAAGCTCCGAGCGAGTCCGCTGAGCCTAACGACGCTAATAACGGATAGTCATGTTCGTAAGCTGAACCCCCGATTTGCATTCCACTCCGCGATGATGAAGAATAGTCTAGTCATCGCGGGGTGGAGCAGTTCGGTAGCTCGCCGGGCTCATAACCCGGAGGTCATAGGTTCAAATCCTATCCCCGCCACTTATGGGACAAGTCGAGAATGATTCGGCGATGACCAAGCAAAATCCCCCAGTCTTCGGACTGGGGGATTTTGCTTTTCTGCAGCTTAAATAGGGATCCTCTTTTCAACGCTCCGTACGCGCCCGAATGATGAATTTGGGTACGCGATACCAAGGGAAGGGCTAAGCGGGGATCGGCGGCAAGCTCACCGCCGCGCAGCGGTGCGGTGACGCAATATGCACGAATGAGGAAGCACCTCTGGTAGGTCCCTAATCCGCGGCACAGGCCTTGGCGGTTCGTGGCCCCATCGTTCCGGTTCATTGGTTGAGGCTGAACCCTAAGCAGGTACGAAGCTAGAAGCTAGTTGCGCCACGCTATAGGCCTTCGCATTCAACGGATTGACTCTCCGCAGCGACCAGCGGGCAAGCAGCATTTTCCGTAATGTACCCATGCAAGCCCGAATGCGGTGCGGCCGATCAGCGGCAGCTTCGAGCAAGAAGCAGAAACTTTTAGAGCAACTTCCCGGGCTTAGAATCGCCTTGTGACTAAGGACATGTCAGCTCAATTAGGCATGAGGTTTACTAGTTGGTAATGTTGTATTTACCGACGCGGGGTGGAGCAGTTCGGTAGCTCGCCGGGCTCATAACCCGGAGGTCATAGGTTCAAATCCTATCCCCGCCACAGAGAAAAAGTGGAGATCCGAATGGATCTCCACTTTTGCTTTAAGCCATGAGCTGGTGATCCGGCATCGTTACCGGGGAGTAATTCCTCCAAGCCAGGGGGCCATAACGCGCCGACCAGCGTTCACGACTTCGAAACGGGCATGAGCCGGACTTCGAAAGCAAGCTGCGTGAGGTCCAGAAACCCCGAACTCGCCTGACTGTGGGTAGATTCTTCGCTCCTACGGATAGTTCTATGCCGACATGCTTTTGCCCGAGGGCGCATGTGGTGGCCGGGGCCCTCGGCTTCGCCGGCGAGCCTCAAGTCTTATTCGACTAGCTTAGGATTCGGAGAAAACTACACGCTATTTGCCGGCTAAGGGCTCACCTGCCGGCGCGATGCGATGAACTGAGGAAAACAATCTCAGTTGGGGGTAGTGGCTGCAGGGTCAATTGATCTGTCCTGCGTTCTGGAATCATAGGACGTTGGGCTGCGCCGGTCTAGCGCTATTTCTTGAAGCCTGAATTTAACGTCAAGAAAAGTGTTGGGCTTGGCTACTCGGATTAGCTCTCATTCAATGAATTCCATTTAGCAGGTGATCCGCCCCAGGAAGTCCGCGTTCAGATCAATTTTTAGGCACCATAATCGATCTCCGATCCATGCATTGAGAACCGTTGATTTTCGCCGCTTAGGCCGACATAGCACCACTGTGATGTACGACATGGCCCCTCGATTCGCCATACGGTTTACGAGTTGGTAATGTTGTATTTACCGACGCGGGGTGGAGCAGTTCGGTAGCTCGCCGGGCTCATAACCCGGAGGTCATAGGTTCAAATCCTATCCCCGCCACAGAGAAAAAGTGGAGATCCGAATGGATCTCCACTTTTGTTTTAACTCATGGAACTGAACGAAAAGAAAGGCGCCGGAACGGAAATATCATTCTGACCCGGCGCCACTATTCATTTCGATGAGCTTAGCTCTCCAAGGCTCCGGTCTGGTTGGCCTTCAGAGCCGCCAGGCGAGCCTCAACCTCAGTCTGTTCACCAAGATCCTCCAAGGACTCAAACTGAGCGTCCAGACTCGACGAGGCGAGTTCGGAAGCACCGATCACCTTTGCCTCTTCACGGCGAATCTTTTCCTCGAACCGGCTGATCTCGCTGGTCGGATCCATGAGGTTCACGGACTTGACGGCTTCGTTGACCTGGTTCTGTGCATGGGCAGCTTTGGAACGAGCGATCAACTCGTCGCGCTTGCTGACAAGTTCAATGCGCTTTTCCTTCATCTGGTTCAAGCCGGTCTTCAGCTTCTCAACGATTTCACGCTGCGAGTTGATGGTCGGGTTGGCGGATTTCATCTCGCTTTCGGACTGCATCTGACGCTGGATCGCTACCTTGGCCAAATTATCAAATTTGGCGGCGTTGGCTGAGTCAGCAGCTGCGCGGAATTCATCAGCCTTATTGGAAGCGGCGAGTGCTTTGGTGCCCCACTCAGTGACCGCCTGTTCGTCCTCGCGGTAGTCATCTTCCAACATTCGCAGGTTGCCAATGGTCTGCGCCACAGCCTGCTCGGCTTCGGCAATGTTGTCGGTGTAGTCGCGGACCATCTGGTCCATCATCTTCTCAGGATCTTCGGCTGAATCTAGGATGGCGTTGATGTTGGCTTTTGCCAGCTGGGCAACGCGTCCGAAAAGTGATTGCTTGGTCATGGTTGGACCTTTCTATACGAAATAGTGCTGCTGAAATTTGCGTACTACTTGGGATAAACCGCGTATCTCTAGAAACTACCGCCGGCTCCGCCTCCGAAGCCTCCACCACCTCCGCCGCCGCCGAACCCGCCGCCGAAGCCTCCGCCACCGCCGCCAAAACCGCCGAAGCCTCCGCCGCCGAAGAATCCGTCGTCACCGCCGTGATTGCCTCCGCCGCGGTTACCGCCGCCGAGTAGCGAGTCAATCAAGATGCCGCCGAGAACGGCTCCGCCGATCCCGTCAAACATACCGCCACGACCACGGTTTCCGCCGCCGAAGCCGCCCAAACCACCATCGCCGCCGAAGCCGTTGACATCCTGCTCAGCCATGCGTGCTGCCTGGTCTGCCAGCTGCACTGCCCGCTGCGCGGCAGCCACCGCTTCGGTGGGGCGCTGTGCCGCTTGGCTTAGTGCCTGATCATAGGAGCGCTGCGCTTCGGCCAGACGAGTACGGGCCGAAGAACGTACGCCGCCACGGCGGGCACGAATGTAGTCTTCCGTTCCCTGAATGCGCGATGCCGCCGTATTCAACAGTGACTGAAGCTGATCGCGCGCCACCCGGTCCTGCTCGGCTCGGTCGCGTAGCGTGCCCAAGGCGGTGGCTAGCGGTTTAGTCGATTCGTCGAGGGCCGAGATCAAGGCCAATGGGTTGTGCTTGCCACCGCGCAATGCCTGCTGGATGTTGCCTAGGGTGCTTTCTACCCCGGCGATGGGACCTGCAAGGTTCGGCTGAGTGCCGTTGGCAACTAGCGCCTTAGCCTGCGCCAGATCCCTGGCGGCCATGGCGACAGCTGACTCCAAATCGGCATCTGCTTGGCGCAGCGAGGCCGCCGATTTGGTGATAGCTTCGAGCAGTACTTCGGCTTGGTCATGAGCTTCTTCAGCATTCTGGATGAGAAGTGCCGCGCCGGAGCGATCCGTATCGAGCTTCTCGCGCGCTTGCTTCAGCACTGAGGCTGCGAACGTTAGTCGTTCCGAAGCTTGCTCGGCGTTATCGGTAATCTGCGAGACGGCGCTGTCATCGTATTTCGAAGTCAGTCCCTCAAGCTCGGACACCCGTTGGGAAAGCCGCTGGGCTAGCGGTTCCTTTTCCGCAGCAACCTCATTGATTCGGGACTCTGCGTTCTGTTCCAACTGGCGAAGATTTTTGAATTCGGCGGCGTGCTCTTGCAACGTGTCATTGACTTGTCCGCACCGATTGATAATTTCACCGAGCCATGAACGTTGCTCTTCTTCGGTGTCGGGGATGTGATCATCGAGCTGTTGCTGCAGTCGGAAGGACTCAACCAGATGGGTCTTGGCCTCGATGAGGTCCGTAGAAAAGACCTTGATGGCATCTGGGCCGTACTGAGCTTCAGCGAAACCGAGTTCTTGCTCAGAAGATCGTATGGAATCGTCTGCCGCGACCAGCAACTGGTCAGCCTGCAAACGTAGCTTATCCAGCGACTCAAGCTGCTGGGGCTGATGACCGTTGAGATTGCCGTGGTTCTGCGGTAGCTGGTTGGTCTTCGTCTTGCTGCGCCGCGATAGCATCACGTAGGCGCCCACTGCCACGCCGCCAACAAGCAACAGAACCCAGAAGATGCCGCCACCGGAGCCGGACGAGCCGCTAGCGCTGCCCCCCTCGGATACATTTGCGATGCCCTCAATAGCGCCTTCAGCGGCTCCTGCCCAATCTAGTTGGCCGAGAGCCGGAGAGATATGTTCTGAGTAGATCTCTTGAGCCGAGGCATTCAGCGGCCCATTTTGATCGCCGGCAAACCGCGCTTGCTGCTGATCTGTGGCTACGACCAAAATCGCATCCGAGCTGCCCATATTTTTCGTACTCGCAACTTCTTGCATCCATTGGCTAGGATCCGAGGGATTGGTGAATTCATCGACGTAGACAACAAAGAGACTGATTCCAGTCTCGTCCCGAAGTTCTTTAATATCGTTTTCGAGATTGCTTTCATCGCCACCGAGCACCTGCGCGTTGTCGACAACGAAGTCGCCAGGTGGAATGGTGACAGGGGGCTCTGCAAATGCTGGTGCCGACGCTCCCAGCGATAATGCCGCCACCGTTAATGCTGCAGCAGTGACTCGCCGCGCTTTGGAAATCATTGTCGTCCTCACCTGAATTACCGAATCGAACTAATAATTTGACCACTCGTCCGACCACGTTTACCTGCGACTACTTTCACAGCTCAATTTGATTCTATTTGCACGGCAACACAGCGTCCATGCTATTCCGCTGCCAGAATAGTTAACTCACAGCTTGCGCAAAGTCATCCCTCGCAACTGCCACAGTTCGACCCTGAATAATAAGACTCAAGAGATCCGATATTCGAAAGAGGCATGAAGATGAGCCAGACACCGGATGAACCACGAAATAAAAATATGGGCGAACCCGAACAGCCGAAGGATATCGCCCAGACTCCGGAGCATGCGGAGGAACCTCGCGTGAATCTCCCGGAGCCGCAGTCGTCGTCGGATGCCGGCGAGACACGTAGCTATAACCAGGTAAGCCCCGCGTCCAGCGCGGAAGAGCAGCAGACCGACGTTTATTCACGTGCCCATTACCCCACCGAGCAACAGCCGGCCACCGGGGTCTACGGTCAAGGATCCACCGAGCACGCTTCGCAGTCCGGACCGTCCTATGCCGCCGGAGCATATGGCCATGCTGAACAGCAACATTCAAACTACCCAGTTCCGCCAGAACGTGCACCGAAAAAGAAGTTCGCCGGCAGCACGCTGATCGCGGGCATGGTCGCTGCGGCACTTATCGGTGGTGTGACCGCTGCCGGCACCACATACTTCATGGCCGGCGGGAATGATTTGGGCGGTTCCTCGGTGCAGACCCCACAAAACGGTGTGGTGATCAACAATCCAAAGTCCGTCACAGAGGTTACCGCTGCGGCAGCGAAAGCATCGCCTAGCGTGGTCACCATCGAAGCTTCCGGTAGCGGGTCTAGCGGTTCGGGCTCTGGAATCATTCTGGATACCGAAGGTCATATATTGACCAACACGCACGTGGTCACTTTGGGAGGAGAAACCGGCGACCCAACGCTTACCGTTCGCTTGAGCGATGGCAAGGTGCATCAGGCAACGCTCGTTGGCACCGATCCGCTCTCAGATCTTGCGGTCATTAAGGTTGATGTGCCGAACCTCGTGCCCGCGACCTTGGGGAAATCCTCCGAGCTAAACGTTGGTGACACCGCGGTAGCAATTGGCGCGCCATTGGGCCTGAGCGGAACCGTGACCGATGGAATTGTCTCCACGCTCAACCGCACTATTTCGGTGGCATCCTCCGCAGTGCCGGAACAAAACGCGCAGGATGAGGGCGAGGACGGCGGAAGCCAGTTCAACTTCCAATTCCCAGGCATGCCCGAAGGGCAGGACCAGTCCGGGCAAGGCTCGATCTACATCAACGTGATGCAGACCGACGCAGCGATTAACCATGGAAACTCCGGTGGTGCGCTGGTAAATAACAAGGGCGAAATTATTGGCGTGAACGTCGCCATTGCTTCTGGTGGAGCCGGTGGTGAAGATTCGGGTTCGATTGGCGTCGGGTTCGCGATTCCTGTGGATTACGCTCAGCGTATCGCTCAGGAACTGATCGCCAATGGTAAAGCCACCCACGGTCTGCTGGGCGCAACGGTACAAGCGCAGGGCGCTTCGACTGGATCGAACGCTTCGCAGTTCAGTGTCGGTGCAGCGATCCGGGAGATCTCACCGAATTCGGCGGCCGAGGAAGCCGGTTTGAAATCCGGAGACATCATCACCGGCGTCAACGGACGCGCAATCCAGGATTCCCAGACCTTGACTGCCGCAATTCGAGAGGTGCCAGCTGGCGGCAAAGCCGACATCACCTACACGCGGAACGGTGCCGAAAACAAAGTCTCAGTGACGGTTGGGTCTCTGGAATAGGACAAATAGATCCAAGAAAAGTGACGTGCCGCCGGATACAGGGGCACCGG
>NZ_JBQSYL010000025.1:0-72163 GCF_052379245.1 Glutamicibacter sp. AOP12-B1-11
ACGTAGTGCGCCGTCGCACCCACGGTCTTTACGCCGCGCTCAAAGGCCTGGTGATACGGCTTGGCCCCCTTGAAGGACGGGAGGAATGAATGGTGGATGTTGATCGCGCGCCCGGTGAGCTGCCGGGTGAGATCATCGGAGAGGACCTGCATGTACCTGGCGAGCACCACCAAATCCACGTCGAAACGGTCAACGAGCTCCATGAGCCGGGCCTCTGCCTCCGGCTTGGTCTCGGCGGTGACCGGTACGTGGAAGAACGGTATTCCGTTCCATTCCACCTGCTGCCGGTGATCCGGGTGGTTGGAGACGACCGCCGCGATCTCGACCGGCAGTTCCCCCATGCGCGCGCGGAACAGCAGGTCATGCAGGCAGTGCCCGAACTTTGACACCATGATCACCACGCGCTTCTTCTTGCCCGAGGCCCGCAGGCCCCAAGTAGCGTCGTGCTCTGTCGCCAGATCGGTCAGACTTGACTCCAATTCGGCAATTTCGGCAGAAACGTTGGAAGTTTGGGACACTTCGAACTCAATGCGCATGAACAACGTTCCAGAACGCTGGTCATCATGCTGCTTCAGTTCCCGGATGTCCCCGTGGTGCTTCAACAGCAGACCGGTCACGGCATGGACAATCCCCGGGCGCTCTGCGCAGGTGAGGGTCAAGACATATTTATTGTTCAGTTCGGTCATTTTGCCGCTCCTTTGGTTCACCGAGATGACAGTGTCCCGTCATGCCTCGTACATTTCGTGGGGAATCGATGTGGTCTACGCCTGCGCTGTGTTGATCAACCACGCCCCTCTTCTAGCATTAGCTCACCAATGCCAGAAGTTCCGCACCCCTCCCAAACAGGGTATCGCTGCTGTGGGCAAAGATTTAGATTAGGGGTTTAGCCAATGCCTGCATCCCGCACGGGCCCAAGACCCGTTCCGAATGCGGAGGTTGTATTCTGCGTTTCAACTTCGGCAATCGACAGCTCAATCCCGGACCCCCATCCCTGATATATCAATAGCTGATCACAAGTCTATGTTCGCTGCATCACAGCGTCAATAAGAATCTAAGGGGATTTTTTATTGTCCCGAAAACCGCTGAATCAACCGATTCTGAAACCCCGAGAATCCTAGAACCCCTAGGCAAACGAGCGTATCTGCTTGGCTTGCAGGGCCGCCTGTGGCGGAAGCGCGGATCGGCCTCACCTTCCAACTGGCGCCGCTTCGGTGAGCGAGCTGCTCGCACCTAGCCCACAACGACTCTTCCGCAGCTCTGAGGAAGTGACCGATTGGCACTCGAGCGATACCCTTTGATTATTGGCAACTGATATATGACCAGTGAAGAGAGCGAAAACTTGATGCCCCCTAAGACCGCAGGCACCGATATGGGTACCCAATCGATGGCCGATCATGCCTACGGCGTACTTCGCGATCGTCTGGTGTTGCTCGAAATTGCTCCCACCCACCCAATTCATGAGCCGCAGCTAGCCGAAGAACTCGGCGTGGGACGCACTCCGATTCGGGAAGCGTTGAAACGGCTGGAAACGGATCACTTGGTGGTCTCCTACCCGCGCCGCGGCACCTTTGCCACGGCCGTTGACTTCCACGAGCTGAACCATATTTCCGAAATTCGCCAGACCCTCGAACCCCTGGCTGCCCGAAATGCGGCGGCTAACAAAGATGCCGGAATCAGAGCCGAGATCACCAACTACCTGGACACGATCGATGCCCTGGATGGGAGCGTCGATCAGCGTTCGCTGCTGCTGCTAGACGTGCAAATCCACCGGCTCATCTACAAAGCCAGCGCCAATAAGCACCTTGAGGAAACCCTCGTCCGCTTGGATAATCTGGTGACGCGGATCTGGTGCCTGGTGATTGACCAAATGCCACCGATCGCCGAGCACATCACCGAACATACGGCTTTGCTCCGCGCAATCCTCGAAGGCGAAGATGAGCTGGCGGCGCAGTTGGTGTCGGCACACGTCACGCACTTTGAACAGGCCTTGCGCCGCGCACCCTGACAGACCGAGCTACCAGATGGGTCGCTCGGCCCGTCAGGCCTAGTGCGGAGGCACTTGGCTTATTTGGTTGCCTTTTCGGTTTCCAGATCCCCGTCGGAGCCAAGGGAATCGGGCATGCCATTCGGGGAGCCCAACTCCGCAACGTACTCCTCGTCCAAATCTACAAAAGCGTCCTTCGCTTCACCGTTCAAGGGCGCATTCTGCACCGTCACGATTGCCTGCTCGGTGGTCATCAGGCAGAACTGCTCTCCATCGTGCCGATCAATCCCATCGTCTACGGCCTGTTCGAGGACTTCGAGCGCAACCCTGCCCCGCAGCACCAGGGGATCCTTGCTCAGATCCTTCCAAATCGCCACGCAGAGTAGCAGCATCACCAGCACGAACGGCAGCGCCGAGACGATGGTGATGTTCTTCAACCCGTTCAAGGCCGCAGCCGGGTGGTCCCCGCCGGCAAGCAGCATGACCGCGGCCACCGCACCAACCGAAACACCCCAGAAAATCACCGACTTCTTGGACGGCTCCTCGGCACCGCGTTCGCTCAGCGCACCCATGACGATGGAGGCCGAGTCGGCTCCGGTGACGAAGAAGATCGCGATCAGCACCACGGTCAACGCTATGAGCGCCGTGCCAAACCATGCGGGGAAGGGCAAGCTTCCAAGCAGATCGAAAAGTACCGAATTGAAGTTGATATTCGGCACCCCATCCACCATCTGCGCCATGGCTTGGCCCATGTCTCCGGAACGTTCCGCCCGCTCCTGCAGGCCGATCGCTCCGCCGCCGAAGATGGCGAACCAGATCAACGTCACCGTGGACGGCACCAGCAGCACGCCGGTGACAAATTGCCGGATGCTGCGGCCGCGCGAGATGCGGGCAATGAAGAGACCGACGAACGGGGTCCATGAAACCCACCAGGCCCAGTAGAAGATGGTCCAGGACGACAGCCAGGTGGCCATGGTTCCGTCGCCGGAAGAGGCCGTGCGCGAAGCCATTTCAGGCAGATCGCTGATAAAGGATCCCACCGCGTTTGGAATCACGTTCAAGATGAACAACGTTGGCCCACCGATGAATACGATAAGCGCGAGGATGACCGCAAGAATCATGTTGATATTCGAAAGCCATTGAATTCCGCGCTCAATGCCGGAAACCGCCGAACCGACGAACAAGGCGGTGAGAACCGCGATGATCAGAACCAGAACTCCGGAGCCCACGGTCGGCAGGAGTCCGGCCGACTGTATTCCGCCGCCGATTTGCAGCGCACCGAGTCCCAACGAGCAAGCCGACCCGAAAAGCGTCGCCAGGATGGCCAAGATGTTAATCGTCTTGCCACCCCAGCCGTTGACCACCCGCTCGCCAAAGATTGAGCTGAACATCGCAGAGAACAGCTGCGGCCGCCCCAAGCGGAAGCTTCCATAGGCCATGCCCAAGCCGACAATCGCATACATGGCCCAGGGGAAGAGCGTCCAGTGGAACAGCGTGGTGCCCATGGCGGTGCCGACGGCCGCGGCGCTTTGGCCCTCCACCGTTCCCGGCGGAGGAGACATGTAGAAGAACAATGGTTCGCCTACACCGTAGAACACCAGGCCGATGCCCATGCCGGTGGCAAACATCATGGAAATCCAGGAAATGGTGCTGAATTGCGGCTTTTCGCCATCTTTGCCCAGCGGGATGCGCCCAAAGTTCTTGGCCGCCACAACCAGCACGAATATGGTGAAGACGGTAGCCGCAATCACGAACATCCATCCGGTATTCGTGATCACCCAGTCCAAGGCCTTACCCGCGGTGTTTCCCAGACCGGTCGGCGAGGCAAATCCCCAAGCGATGAACGCCAGCGCCAGGGCGCCGGCAATTCCAAAAACCCAATAGTCGGTCCCGCCCGACGGATATTTCCGCGGCCTGCGCCGGCGAGCCGAATGCAGCTCGCTGACTAGATCTTGAACTGGTTGATCATTGCGATTCATAGATTTTCCTTTGATGGTGGAACATGACGGCCTACCGCGATGGTTCCTCGGCTTGGCCTGCCCGCAACCGGAAAACGGGCGCAACAAAGTCGTTGCTCGGTTATATTAAAGGCGGCGACCGCCGTGCTCAATGTACTGGCAGGGGCACGGCGGTCGCCGAATGATGCACCGGCTGCGCCGGAAACGCGGGGCCGAAGGCAAAAACCTTGCCTCCCCGCGCTGCGCTCCGCCGGCTAAGCGCCGATCAGGCCGTGCGGGTCGAGCACGAACTTCTGCGCCGCGCCCTCGTCGAAGGCCGCGTATCCCTTGGGCGCGTCGGTCAACGGGATGGCGGTCGCATTGACGTTTTTGGCGATCGAAACCTTGTCCGAGAGAATCGCCTGCATCAACCCTCGGTTGTACTTCATCGCCGGGCACTGGCCGGTGACGAAGGTATGGGACTTGGCAAAACCTAGCCCAAAGCGCATGGAAAGCGAGCCCCGCTTGGCCGCTTCGTCGCTGGCTCCGGGATCTCCCGTGACATACAACCCGGGGATGCCGAGGCTGCCGCCGGCCCGGGTGATCTCCATGAGCGAGTTCAGCACGGTGGCCGGCTGCTCCTTGCCGGCGTCGTGCCCGTGTCCGCGCGCCTCGAAGCCGACGGCGTCGATGCCGCAGTCGACCTCGGGCGTGCCCAGGATCTGTGCGATCTGCTCGCCCGGATCACCGAGCGAGACGTCCACCGTCTCGCATCCGAAGCTGCGCGCTTGCGCTAGCCGGTCTGCGTTGAGATCCGCGACGATGACGGTTGCCGCGCCGAGCAATTGTGCCGAGGTGGCCGCCGCCAGGCCCACGGGACCGGCGCCGGCGACATATACGGTCGATCCGACGGTTACCCCGGCGCCAATGGCTCCGTGGTAGCCGGTGGGGAAGATGTCCGAAAGCATTGTCAGGTCAAGGATCTTCTCCATGGCCTGGTCTCGGTCCGGGAATTTCAGCGCGTTCCAGTCTGCGTATGGAACCAGCACGTATTCGGCTTGCCCGCCGACCCATCCGCCCATGTCCACGTAGCCGTAGGCGGAACCCGGACGGTCCGGGTTGACGTTCAAGCAGATGCCGGTCTGTCCGACCTTGCAGTTGCGGCAGCGGCCGCAGGAGATGTTGAAGGGCACCGAAACGATGTCCCCCACCTTGAGGAATTCCACGTCGCGGCCGACTTCGATCACTTCTCCGGTGATCTCGTGGCCCAGCACAAGGCCCTCCGGGGCAGTGGTGCGGCCACGGACCATATGCTGGTCGGAGCCGCAGATGTTGGTGGCGATGGTGCGCAGGATGACGCCGTGGTGGACCTGGCGGCCAATGTTTGCCGGGTGGCCTCCCGGGCCGTCCTTCAATTCGAATTCCGGATACGGCGAATCGATGAGTTCGACCTTGCCTGCGCCGGCGTAGCTTACTGCCAAGTTGCCCATGGTGGACCTTTCCCTTGAAATATCAGTTGGATACTAATTGGAATTAGGCCAAGTCTCCTCATGAGTGTGATCTATGTCAATAGGAAACCGAAACTTGACTCGCGCTCCCGCCGATGCCAGAGGGAGGGGCTACCCGTCCAATTCCTCGGTCAATCGCTGGGAAATAATGCTCTTTGCGGTGCTCTGCAGAACCGTCAAAGATTCCTCGATGAGCGGCGCCCCCTTGCTGCCCTTGCGCGTCACCGCGACGATTCGCCGCGATGGCTTGATTGCTCCGGAGATTCGGCGGCGCACCACATTCTCCGCACTGCCCAAGGTCGCCAAGCGCGGCATCAACCCCACTCCCAGTCCCGCCCCGATGAAGGCGATCATCGTTTCCCACTCGACCGCCTCGTGGGCAATATGCGGGGTGACCCCCAGCGAGGTGAAGGCGGCAACGAACAGGGCTCGATAGACCGATTGCTCCGAGTCCGAGATCCACGGATCCTCGGCGAGCTCTGAGAGCGACACCGATTTATTCATCGCCAGCCGATGCTCCGCGGGCAGCACCACATCGAGCGGGTCATCGAGCAACACGGTCTGCTCAAACTTTGTGCTGCCGCCACTTGACCCAGGCGTTTGCGACGCCACAATGACGGCGAGGTCGATCCGCTCGGCGAGCAATAGATCCAGGCAGCGCTGCGGCTGGGCCTCCATGAGCCGCACCTCGACATGCGGCCGCGTTCTGCGCAGGGTCGAAGCCAGCGGAGCCAGCAGCTGCGCGGCCGCCGTCGAAAAACCGCCCAACCCGAAATCGCCCTGAACCTGCCCTTCAGTCGACAGCGCCGAGGACCTGAGCAGCTCCCATTGCGTCACAATGTCGTCGAGTCCCGCCACAAAGTGCCGGCCGGCGACGGTCAACCGCACCCCGCGCCCGTCCTTGATCATCAGCTTGATTCCCAGGGAACGCTGCAGCTCACGAAGCTGCGCGGAGACCGCCGAAGGCGAGTATCCGGTGAGTTCGGCGGTGCGTGCAATGGTGCCCGCCGAGGAGAAGACTCGAAGGGTGATGAGGCGAGGATCGATCATGCACCCATTCTGCACGATTTCGTTCACTTTCTTGCGCTTTTCTTGTTGGCAAATTGTTTCTAGTCTCGACTCATATGGTGATTCGACTCACAAGGATCTTCCCCAATTTCCCCCTTCGTGGACGCCCGCTGGCGTCCGGCTTCTAGGAGTAAAACATGACCGCTTCGGTAAGCACTCCGCACTCGACGCGTGGCAAGCTCGCCTCAACGGTGAGCGATGAACAACTCGCCGAGATTACCGAACTCTTTCAGAATCGGCGCAAGGGCTACTCGCTTGAGGCTCCGTTGTACACGGATCCTGCGGTATTCAAGGTCGAAATGCAGGCAATCTTCGGAACCCACTGGCTCTTTGCCGCCAGCGTTGCCGAAATCCCGGAGGGCGGAGACTACGTCACCCTCGACTACGGTCCGCATTCGCTGATCGTTTTGCGCACCGATGACGGTGGCGTCAATGTGCTGCACAACGTGTGCCGGCACCGCGGAGCCCGCGTGCTGACCGAAGCTTCGGGCAGCACCGGCAACCTGGTGTGCGGCTATCACTCGTGGACCTATTCCCCGGAGGGCAACTTGATCCACGCCTCGGCTCCGGGCGAGGGAACCTTTGACAAGAATTGCTTTGCGCTCAAACGCGCCCACGGCCGGATCCACGCCGGGCTGATCTTCGTGTCCCTGGCCAAGGAACCACCTGCCGATTTTGACCAGGTCGCCGAAATTTTCGAACCCTACCTGGCGCCGCATGATATTTCCCGCGCCAAGGTCGCCTACCAGCAGAACATCATCGAAGAGGGCAACTGGAAGCTGGTGATGGAGAACAACCGCGAGTGCTACCACTGCGATGGCCACCCGGAACTAGCCTGTTCGCTGTTCCCCACCTGGGGCCTGACCGACGAGACCGTGCCCACGCATCTCGAAGAAGTCTGGGAACGCAATCAGAAAGCCCAAGCCGGGCTGGAAGAGCGCTGCCGCCGCTACGGGATCCCCTACGAAGTCGTCGAGGAGCTGGACACCCGCGTCGCGGGGATCCGCATTTCCCGCGAATCCCTGGATGGCGACGGAGAGTCCTTCTCCGCCGACGGGCACCGGCTCTCGAAGAAGCTGCTGGGTGAGCTGCGCGACTTCCGCTTGGGCCGCTGCTCCATGCACCTGCAGCCCAATAGCTGGTTCCATTTCCAGTCCGACCACGTGATCACCTTCGCGGCCTTCCCTATTAACGAGCACCAGACCCTGGTCCGCACCACCTGGCTCGTGGCCGACGACGCCGTGGAGGGCGACGACTACGATCTGGAGACGCTCACCCACACCTGGAAGCAGACGAATCTGCAGGACAAGGCCTTTGTCGAGCTCTGCCAGTCCGGAGCCAACAGCCCCGCCTACGAACCCGGCCCGTACATGAAGAGCGAATACCAGGTCGAAGCATTCATCAACTGGTACACGCAGCGCGTTTTGGAGCACCTGGCATGACCGGTACCGCCAAGCTCCTGAGCACCGCCAGCGCCCAGCGCCTGCGCGGGCTGGAAATGCCCTGGAACCGCGTACTCAGCAGCCAAGAAGGCCCGGCGAGCGCAGCCCGCGCACTGGGCCCCTGGCACCCCCAGGAATTCCTGGCCGAATGCGTGCAGACCATCGAGGAAGCCGGCGGGCTGATGACTTTCGTCTTCCGCCGCCTCGATGGCGCCCCGCTGGCATTCCGCGCAGGCCAGTACCTGAACATCGCCTTTCCCGTACATGGCGAAGACCAGGAGACGGTGGATCGCAGCTATTCGATTTCCAGCGCGCCCACCGTGCCCTGGACCTTCAATGTCAGCATCAAGCGCGACCCCAAGGGACTGGTCTCCACCTGGGCGCACGAGAACCTGCGTCCGGGCATGGTGCTGGACATGCTCGGCCCGGTCGGGGCCTTCCACCTAGGCGATTCCGACCGCCGCGCCCGCTTCCTGTTCCTGGGGGCCGGGGCCGGGGTCACCCCGATCATGTCGATGGTGCGCACCATCCACTCACTGCCCGGCCAGGCCGATGTGGTGGTGCTCTGCCATGGCACCGTGCCCGGAGACTTCCCGTTCTGGCGCGAGCTGGAATACATCAAGCAGGTCGATCCGCGCATCAGGGTCTCCTACTCGCTGGGCAACCGCGAAAAACCCGCAGACTGGGACGGATACTCCGGACGGCTCACCGCTGAAATGATCGAGGCGGTAGCCCCGGATGCCAACGGCCGCAAGGTGTTCGCCTGCGGTCCGGAAGGATATCTGAACTCGGCCACCAAGCTGCTACGCGAAGTCGGCGTGGATGACACCTCGGTGTTCATGGAATTCTTCTCCGGCGACCGCAAGACGCTGCTCGAATACCAGGCAGAAATCGCACTGGCAGAGGGCATCGCGGAAGAAGTCGCCGAATCGGTGGAGGAGTTCTACGAGAGCCAGCCCCCGGAACTGAGCATGTACGAGCCGGACTATGACGAGACGGGCACCCTGGAGGCCGTCGGCCAAAAGCTGGTCGTGGTCGACTCCGATGCTCCGTTGCCGCCGGCCGAGCCGCTGGTCAGCGAAGAAGAGCCACCTGCCGCCTCCTCCTTCCCCACGGTGGGCGAAGGCGAGCTGACCATGACCTTCCTGCGGACCGCGATCAACGTCAAGATCAATTCGGATGAGCGCATCCTCGGGGTAGCCCAACGCGCAGGAGTGCGCATCGGGGCCAACTGCCAGGAAGGCATGTGCGGCTCCTGCAAGGTCGTCAAGCTCGAAGGGGACGTGGAGATGAACCACCAGGGCGGCATTCGCGCCCGGGAGATCACCGCCGGCAAGTTCTTGCCCTGCTGCTCCACCGCACAAACCGATCTGGTCATCGATGCCTAGGCATCGCGGCCGCATCCTCCCGTACCGCCAGCAGTTGCTCCACCACACCATCAGTACTTAAGGAGTCCCCCATGTCTCAAACTTCACCTCGGGTAGTAATCATCGGAGCCGGAATCGTCGGCGCCAACCTGGCGGACGAACTTGTCCAACTGGGCCACACCAATACCTTGGTTATCGAACAGGGCCCGCTGGATATCCCCGGCGGCTCGACCTCGCACGCCCCGGGCCTGGTCTTCTCGTCCAACGGGTCGAAATCCATGACCGAATTCGCGCAGTACACCATCGAGAAGCTCGACTCGCTGGTGGGCGCCGACGGCCGTGGCTCCTACCTGCGCGTGGGCGGGCTGGAGATCGCCACCACCGAGGCGCGCTTGGCCGATCTGCATCGCCGCGCCGGATGGAACCGCTCCTATGGGGTGGAAGCGCACGTGGTCGACGCGGAGGATTGCCTGAAGAAGTTCCCGATGCTCAACCCCGAGCTGGTGCTCGGCGGCCTCTACACGCCGAACGACGGATTGGCCCTGGCCGCCAAGGGAACCCAATTGGTGATGGAACGCGCCAAGGCCGCGGGCGTGGAATTCCGCGACCGCACGGTGGTCACCGATATCGAGCAATCCGGCGGAAAGGTCACCGCGGTCATCTGCGGCGAGGACCGCTTCGAGGCAGATATCGTAGTCTCCTGCGCGGGTTTCTGGGGCCCGAATATCGGAAAGATGGTGGGCACCGAGATCCCGCTGCTGCCTTTGGGACACCAGTTCGCCTGGACCACCCCGGCACCGAGCCTCGCGGGCATCAACGAACTGCCCAACGGCGCCAGCCGGCCGATCCTGCGCTACCAGGATCGCGATCTCTACTACCGCGAGTGGGGAGACCGCATCGGCATCGGCTCCTACGCGCACCGCCCGATGCCCGTGGACCTGGACACCCTGCGGACCTACAAGCCCGAGGAAATCACCTCCGAGCGGATGCCCTCCTCGCTGGACTTCACCCCCGAGGACTTCGCCGCCGAATGGGAAGCGACCAAGGAGCTGCTGCCGGATCTGCGCAATACGCAGATCCAGCGCGGCTTCAACGGGATCTTCTCCTTCACCCCGGACGGCGGTTCGCTGGTGGGCCAGTCCAAGGAGGTCGACGGCTTCTTCGTGGCCGAGGCCGTGTGGGTCACCCACGCGCCGGGCATCGCCAAGGCCGTGGCCGAGCTGATCACCACCGGGCAGTCGAAGACCGATTTGAGCGACTGCGACCTGAACCGCTTCGAGGAGATGCAGACCACCAAGGAGTACGTCAGCGAAACCTCGCAGCAGAACTTCGTGGAAATCTACGATATCCGCCACCCGCTGGAGCCGCGGCTGAAGCCGCGCAATGTGCGCACCAGCCCGTTCTTCTCCCGCCAGCAGGAACTGGGAGCCTTCTTCCTGGAAGGCACCGGCTGGGAGCGCCCGCACTGGTACGAGGCCAACGCTGCCCTGCTCGAGCAGCTGCCCGAGGAATGGGCCGCCCCGGCGCGCGATGACTGGTCGGACATGTTCCACTCGCCGATTGCCGCGGTGGAAGCCTGGAAGACCCGCACCGCCGTGGCGATGTTCGACATGACACCGCTCAAGCGCGTGGAGGTCACCGGCCCCGGAGCCGGGCAGATGCTCCAGGGCTTGACCACGGCGAATATGCTGCGCGCCCCGGGCATGGTCAGCTACACCCTGCTGCTGGACGCCGCCGGCGGCATCACCAGCGATATCACCGTGGCCCGCATCTCCGAAGAGCTCTACCAGGCCGGCATCAACTCGAATGTGGATGTCGCCTACCTCAGCCGGGAAGCCCGCAAGTTCAACGAGGCGAACCCGGGCCAGTGGGTCGCGGTACGCGATATCACCGCCGGGACTTCCTGCATCGGTTTGTGGGGGCCGTTGGCCCCGGAGGTGATGGCCAAGGTCAGCGAAGACGATATGAGCAACGAGGGGCTGAAGTACTTCCGCACCAAGCAGATCTCCATCGCCGGCATTCCGGTGACCGCGATGCGCCTGTCCTACGTGGGCGAGTTCGGCTGGGAGCTCTACGCCTCGGCGGATGTCAGCGCACGGCTCTGGGATGTACTCTTCGAAGCCGGCCAGGAGCACGGCATTATCGCCGGTGGACGCGAAGCGTTCAACTCCATGCGATTGGAGAAGGGCTTCCGCTCCTTCGGCACCGACGTGACCAGCGAGCACGAGCCGGAACAGGCAGGGCTCGGCTTCGCGGTCAAGGCCGCCAAGACCGTGGACTTCGTGGGCAAGTCCGCCCTGGCGGACCGCGCCGCCGCGGCCACCAAGCGGCTGCGCTGCCTGACCGTTGATGATGGCGTGTCCGTGGTCCTGGGCAAGGAACCGGTCTACGTGGACGGGGAACCGGTCGGCTACGTCACCAGTGCCACCTTTGGCTACACGGTGCGCAAGCCCATCGCCTACGCCTGGCTGCCGAAGACTGTGCAGACCGGAGATGCGGTGCAGATCGAGTACTTCGGTAAGCCGATCGCCGCGACCGTGGTCGACGACCCGCTGTACGATCCGCAGATGGACCGGCTGCGCGGAGTTTCGCTGGCCACCTCGGCCAGCTAGCCGCTTCCAGCCACCGAGAGGCCGGGAAGCTGTTCGTTATGAACAGCTTCCCGGCCTCTTGCCGTATATACGTATATATAAGTACGAGACGCGCGCTGTGTTCTGGTTTCCGCCTCGTTTGATCATCAGTGGAACTACCCTGGGTAGCTCAAGACCGGGCTTCGTCGTTGGCATCCTGCAGGTTGGGCTACCGAGCACGTTAGGGCGTTCAGCAAATAACTTCACTCCGCCGGCGACGAAACAGCGGCATTACCTGAACATGCCATTCGCGAATAGACCTAGGGCGAGCATCATTGAGCGCATACTGCAGGATTCGCTGGGTTGAGGAGTCCAGTCGTCACGGCCTTCGGCAATACAGCACAGGGATTTTGCCCGCTGATAGTGGTGTCAATTTTATACTGTTAACGGTATAATATTGACATGAAGCAAAGCTATAGAGACATCTTGCGAGAGATCGCCTACGACAACTATGGCTACGTCACTGTCACCGGCGCCACCGACGCTGGTGTGCCGGCGGTGGAGCTGCCAAAACTTGCCGCCCGAGGCGGTTTGGAACACACCGGGTACCGCCTTTACCGGGTCACCGACATTCCACCAACTGACCACGATCAGTTCGCGGAAGCCACCTTACGGGCGGGCGTCGATTCCCACCTGCGAGGAGAAACTGTCCTTGCCCTCCTGGGCCTGGCGGATGTGAACCCTCGAAAGATTACAGTTGGTACAACCCATCGCGTACGTCGAGCCATGCCTAGCTATATAAATCTCGTTCGAGCTTCCGTAGACACAAAAGTGACTCACTATCAGGGGATTCCGGCGCAACGGGTTGCCGAAGCCCTCATTGAATGCCGCGGACAAGTACCCGCATCACGACTACGAGACGCCGCGACCAGGGCCCGCGCCGAAGGACTTCTCACCTCTGCAGAATGGCGCCAGGTACGTAAGGAACTTTCCGTATGAAGTATCCAACCCCACCCGCAAATCTCACAGCGCTCAACCAGCGCATTAGAAACTTAGAAGGTGAGGAAAGCTTAGTCACCCGGCGACGCACCTCCATGGCACTGGTCATTGTCGGGCAAATGCTCCCCGGAGGATCCGTAAAAGGTGGAAGTGCTATGGCATTGCGATATGGCACTGGAACACGATTCACGCGTGACCTCGACGCCGCACGGGCCAGTGGACTGGCAAAGTTCCGCGATGATTTCGCAGATCGCCTCCTAGAAGGATGGGAGGGCTTCACCGGACGTCTTGTTGAAAAGAAGCAACTGAAACCCGCAGGAGTCCCGGCTTCCTATGTAATGAAACCCTTCGACGTCAAGCTCGACTACAAGGGTAAAGCATGGTGCACCGTCCCCTTTGAACTGGGCCACAATGAAATCGGCGACGCGGAACACCCCGTACTGGTTCTTGCTGAGAACCTTATCGACATGTTCACTTCTCTCGGCTTACCATCCCCAGCTCCTGTGCCGGTAATGCCAGCAGATCATCAAATCGCCCAGAAAATCCATGCATCTACCGCTCCTGGAAGTGACCGAGCCCGGGACCTCGTAGACCTTCAGCTGCTGGGCACCCAAGAGCAACTAGATCTCACGCAAGTACGATCAACCTGCGTCCGACTCTTCACTTACCGCAAAGCGCACCCTTGGCCACCTGTAGCGGTTGAAGAAACCGACTGGGAATCCCTCTATGCCGAAGCAGCAAATGGACTCAACGTAGCCGCTGATGTCATCTCCGCCGTTCAATGGGTCAACGAATTCATCGCCCAGATCGATCACGCCCCATCTACCACTTCTAACCCCCATTCTTCATCAACTGGGCCCAACCATTGAGCCGTGATGATGCGAAGCTCTCTCACTACCGCAGTAGACTTCGAGACTTGGTGTCCAATTTGTCCCAGTTCTACGTGGAGCTCATTCAACCGCATACACCTGGCTCATTTACAAGGTGGCGGCACTTCGAATTGCACTGCCCGTTGATCTGAACCACCCGCAACACGGCATGGGCCGTTTGCGGTGGGCAGGCCACGCCAACGCTCGAACGGCAAATATCTCTGGAACACAAAGAAAGCCGCTGCATCATCGGCCTTCCAAGCGATGATGCAGCGGTTATTTTTTCCAGCGCGGCGCCGGCGCCAGATCCCACTCCGGATCCAGGCCAACGCGCACCGTGAAGATACTATTGTTGCCTTGTACCTGCCGGTTCAACGTCCTAAGCAACCATGCGGGCTGGCTTGCCTTGCACTTGTGCCCTAAACGCTGGCGAACAGCTACCGGCGTCCGGCCATGGGAGCTCCTTTCGATGCGGCATTTTCAAGGGCGGCTAGCGCCGCCTGCGTTGCGTGCAGGATCAACAGGGCGGTGGTTACCGTGCCTACTCCCCCGGGCACCGGGCTCATCGCCCGGACCAGTGGCTGCACCGACTCCGCGTGAACATCGCCTACCAGCTGGCCATCCTCGGTGACATTGGTGCCCACATCGATGACTACCGACGAATCGCTGACCTCGTTGCCGGTGAGCAGGTTCGCCCGGCCAACCGCCACAACGGTCACCGCCGCGCCCCTGGTAATCTCGGCGAGATTGGTGGTTCGAGAATGGCAGATGCTCACCGTTGCGTCGCGCTGCAGCAAGAGCTGGGCGAGCGGTTTGCCCACCACCGCGGAACGGCCCACCACCGCAACGTGCTCTCCGGCGAGTGGGACTTGATAGTGTTCGAGGATTTCGATGACCGAACGTGCCGTAGCCGGCGCAAAGGCCGGCTGGCCCACGCTGAGCCTGCCCAGGCTCAGCGGGTTGGCTCCATCAATATCCTTGGCCGGGTCAATCAGCTGCACCAGGGAGGCCGGGTCAACCGATTCGGGCAGCGGCGTCTGCAGAATGATGCCGTGCACCGTCTCGTCTGCGTTCAAGGCCCGGATCGCTTGGGCAATCTCCGACTGGGTGCCGGTGGCCAAGTCGAGCACCTGGCAGTGAACTCCGAGCCGTTCGGCGGCGCGTTCAATGGAGCGCACATACCAGGACGTTGCCTCGTTGTCGGTTGCGAGCACCACCGCCACCCGGGCGGTGATCCCTTCGCTCGCCAGCCGCGAAACGAGTTGGCCGGTGCGTTCACGGATGGCTGCGGCCACCGGCTGTCCGGCGAGGCGTTGCGCGGTCATGCAGCCACCACCAAGCGGACCTGCGCGCTGAGTGCTTCTGCCGCCACGATCGCGTCGGCGGCTTGGCTGGCCACGAGGCTCAAGCGTTCGCGCTGTTCGGCTTCCTGTATTGCCGCAATATTCATTTCCAGCGTCACCAGCGCGGTACCCAGGGCGGCTCGCGCCGCTTCGGCGGCTGCAGCCACATCGCTGATCACCGATCGGTTTCCGATCTCGACCAAACGCTGGGCGAGCTCAATGACCACCGCGGAGGATTCAACGGTTGAGACCAACGGTGCGGCCGCGGCAATGGTGGCGCTTTGTATGGCCGCGGTGCGCGCTGCCTGTTGCTCTTCATCCTCCTTGGGCATCCTGTATGCATCGCCTAAGGCCCCGAACAATCGTTCGTCTTCCTGCGCCTCGAACAGCGCCGAACGCATCAGTACGCGTGCGTGTTTGGCGATCGGCTGAGCTTTGTCCTCGACCTCTCGGAATCGCGGTCCGGAGGTAAACTCGGCAACCATGGACACCAGCGCGGCGCCCTGGGCGGCGTGCAAGGCCGCGGCAGCACCTCCCCCCGGAGTAGGCGCCTTAGAAGCGAGCCGTTCAAGGTAGCTGGTGATTGTTTCATTGGAGATCATTGGGTTTTACCCTCGCTCAGAATGCTTGGCTGTGGATCCCTAGGCCAACCGGAGAGAAGATTTTGCGTCTGGGTCGGCGCCGCAAGCAAGTGCAGCGCCGGCCATTTGTGACGGTTACTCGTATGGCCTCAAGACCGTTGGATTTCGCGCGAATCAAGTGCCTCCTTGGGGCCCAGCACAAAATCTTCATTTAGTATCCAATTGGTATATCAGGTTACCTTGAAGCCTAAAACACATTCCGAATGCAGGTCAAGAGTTTTTGATCCTCTCTGGAAAAGAAAAGTTAGCAAGGATACGTTGAGCCATCCGCAAACCCTGAACATATGAGAGCAGCAGTGAACTGTCTGGTCGATATTTATGATGTCGTACCGGTAATCGGTGAGCCCATCAGCCAATCAATAGCCGGGCGCAAAGCGATATCTGCTCGTCGGGGATTTCGTTAGCGCGCACCCGCTTACGGCGGATGCGCGCTTCCTACCCGTCCGCCCGGTGCTACTGCCGAGGGACAGCGAATTCGACCCCTGATCCAGGTGCTCCGGGTTGCGCGAAAAGGACACCCAGCTTGCCGCGTCCATGTAGAACCGTGATCGTCAGTTTTACAGGGCTGTCCTCGGAGACCACGCATTCAACGTTCATCTGCTGCGAGTACCGTGAACTCGACGAGCAGTTCTGTCCGAAGCTAGCCCAACCCCAGTAGCGGCGGTCCATCTTCATGCTGAACTCAAAGGTCCCTCCGGGCGCTACAGCTCCGGGGACGACTGTGAAAACATACTGCGGTAAGAAGCGGTCGCTAACTCGTTCCACCGACACGTCAAAACTCGATGTCGATTCGGGCTCTTCTGGATCAACCGGTTCTTCGGATGGATCCGGTGTCGGCTCGACCGTTGGGTCCGCCGTAGGTTCCAGCGAAGGCTCCACCGTAGGCACTGGCGTTGGTTCCAGCGAAGGCTCCACAGTCGGATCAAGCGTTGGTTCCGGCGAAGGCTCCACCGTCGGCTCAACCGTAGGCACTGGCGTTGGTTCCGATGTAGGTTCCAGCGAAGGCTCCACAGTCGGATCAAGCGTTGGTTCCGGCGAAGGCTCCACCGTCGGCTCAACCGTAGGCACTGGCGTTGGCTCCGATGTAGGTTCCAGCGAAGGCTCGACCGTAGGTTCCGGCGAAGGCTCCGGCGTTGGTTCCGATGTAGGTTCCAGCGAAGGCTCGACCGTAGGTTCCGGCGAAGGCTCCACCGTCGGCTCAACCGTAGGCACTGGCGTTGGCTCCGATGTAGGTTCCAGCGAAGGCTCGACCGAAGGTTCCGCCGTAGGTTCCGGTGAAGGCTCCACCGTAGGCACTGGCGTTGGTTCCGATGTAGGTTCCAGCGAAGGCTCCCCAGTCGGATCAAGCGTTGGTTCCGGCGAAGGCTCCACCGTCGGCTCAACCGTAGGCACTCGCGTTGGTTCCGATGTAGGTTCCAGCGAAGGCTCGACCGTAGGTTCCGGCGAAGGCTCGACCGTAGGTTCCGGCGAAGGCTCCGGCGTTGGTTCCGATGTAGGTTCCAGCGAAGGCTCGACCGTAGGTTCCGGCGAAGGCTCCACCGTCGGCTCAACCGTAGGCTCCGGCGTTGGTTCAACCGTAGGCGCAGAAGCCGGAAGATCGGACGCTTCTTCTACAGGAGGCATTGTAGGAGTGCCCGGACTACCCAAATTCAAAGGATAGTCAGCAATGGCGTTATCGGGGAGATCCGATCGCTGGCCCTCGGGGCTCTGCAGAGGCAAGCGCATTTGGCTGTCGTCCAGCCCCTCCCGGCCCTCCGATTCAGGTGTGGCGGACTCAAATGACACGAGATCCATGAGGATGTCCTCCAATGCGGAGGGCGCATCGATCGGATCTACATTATCCGGCTCTTGTTCAACGGACCGCTCCTGAGGCAATGCAACGGGTGCTGTTGAACGGTCGTCAAATAGTGGCGTCAAAATACCGACCGCTGAAGCGGCCACCGCCAGCGCAGCTAGGCCAGCTCCCACTCCAGCTGCAACTGCCGAAGCACTCACGGTTCCCGTCACCACAGCTGCAGCCCCGGAACCGGCAGTCGATACTGCAACCGAGGAACCACCAGTAGCGGCGGTAATTCCGCCGCCGAGTTGCGCCAGTCCCCCTGACGCTGAAATACCTAAGACAGTGGTTCCCCCAACGAACAATGGCAGCACCACGCTGCGCATGGGCGCGCCGATGTTTTTAAGCTCGCCGTAAACAAGCGAACAGTCTGGGCAATTCTTAAGGTGCGACTTCAGGGATCGAGTGGCCTTGGGACTCAAGTTATTTCGAATAAACGCGGGAAGCTGCTTGCGCGCAGACGCGCAGTCGGCAACGAGGCCTGCATGTTCTTTGAGGTGGGCAGCAAGGTAAGACTCACGTAGCCCCTCACGGGCTCTAACGGCCAACGCAGACGCTGCGTTGGGAGTGATACCAAGAATCGTCGCGATCTCGCGGGGAGGAAGCCCATCGACTTCGTTATGCCACAAAACTGCACGCCATCGCTCCGGCAGCGATTTGAAAGCGCGGATAACGATCTTTGATTCGGCGCGCCGCATGACTTCGTCAGCATCCGGGGTTTCACTCGCGAACTCTGCGATCTCATCGATGTCGGCTTCACGCCGCGCAGCTCTGTTTCTAGAGAAGGCCTCCCTGGAAACCGAGGTCAACAGATACGCGCGGAAGAATTCGGTCGGCCCGGACCCATGCTTGAGGCTTGCGAAAACTCTCAAAAAAGCTTCGGACACAATATCCTCTGCTTCAGACGGATTATCGGTATGCCGATAGGCAACTGCCAGCGCAACTTGCTTGTGGCGCTGGTACAGCCGCTCTTGGCACACCCGGCTTCCAACGCGTGCGCCCTGAATCAGTTCCGAATCGCTAGCCCCCGCAATTTCGGCTCCCGAATCAATTGCCATAAAGTCCCCATACTTCGAAAACGATGCGTCCACTAACCGAATTCACCCCGGCGGATTTTTCAAAACCTCGCACTTATCCAGTTAATATTTGTAGACCCTATCATCAAGAAGGACCAAGGGGCTCCAAACAGACCATCCGTTCCGATATTCACAGGATCTCAACAGATCCCAACCAGTGGTTGCTCTTTATTGCTCCAGTGACTGAACGGCTTGCGCCCCAAGCAGCAAGCCATTCAGTCGCCGACGCGAACGGCGTGAATTCGAGTCCCCCAAGCACCCGGTTCATCGCCTCTACACGTTAAGAGTCCCCAACCACCGAATCATGACGCGAGTTTAGGCAAGTTCTTTTAATTTTGTTTTGTATCGGGACATCGGTAACTGTTCTGTATCAACACATCGGTAGCGCTTCCCACCACTTTTACCCCCGCTTGTCGAAACAGGCAGCCTCCCAAGTTCTAGAGTCTAGGCAGGTTGTCAAACTGGAAGATCTGAAAAATAATCCAGTCGAAGCTATGCTGAATCTCCCCTAGCCACTCAGCCTGACTTAGTCATGCACCAGGGAATTCATGCCATCTGTTCATGACAGAAAGCCCATTTCACGATCAATGGCTACTACTCATTCGTTGAGGACCTTGCGCCGGTGGCGCATTTTCCGATTGCTGTTGCTCTCCAATTCCTGTGCGGTTCCCACAAGCGAGGCTAAGCGACAGATCTCGCTGTTCTGCAAGTTGAACTGGTGCATGCAGAGCCAAGTGCCATACGGTGTGCCCGGGAGAAAGAATGACTGCGGCACGGAGGTTCGGATCTTCTGCCAGCTGCTGATCAAGCATCGCCAACTCGGAGCAGTCGCTGTGCGACTTGGCGGAGAAATCATGGACCTCTCCTGTCCCGTCGCCGATTCAGGAGTTGGCGAACCAGAATCTTCCCGTGCCCTGAGCCGCACGAACAAGCAGCAACCTTGCGCTGGGGTTGGCCCAGCCTACGAATCGCTGAAACGCCGGGTGCGGCTGGAACTGGGCAGTCACTCGTTCACCTTCCGGTGCGGTGTCGGGATGTCTCGGAGAAATGCGGGTGATCCCGTCCGCAGAATTCGGGCTATCCGGCGGCGCTGCTGGATAGCGCCCAGACTGGTCATTGTATCTACGAATTGCCTCCAGCCAAGATGCCGCTTAATTGGCCAAGCCCCCACACGTGTGGTTCGTGGCCCTCCACGCCGTTTCGCCGGGACTTCAGCCTGAGTCTTCGAGGCCGCGCTTCATCCGTCCGCTTCCGCGCAGGCCTCCGAGAGTCGGCAGCATTTCGATCCGCGGTGCAGGACGTTGCCGCGAGCTCTTTGCTGGTTGCTTGGCGCCATCTTCTTCGGCCGCTGGCTCGAGAGATTGGGAGGTCTTGGGATGCCGCCGCCAATGAACATAGGTCTTGATCCCGAAAGCAAGGAGCACAGCCACGACAATTGAGCCTAAGACCAGTGAAGCATGCACCACCTCGGCCAAAGCCAGGTCATCGACGTTTTTGGACATTATCGAGGCAGCAGTATTCGCGTTCATAACCATTCCTGTACTCGAAGTTACGACTGCTCTATCCCCATATGGCTCACAGTCTATGAGCTGGGAGGCTCAATTCGCGCGTGCCTCGTCCAATCGATACCTCTTTGTTATAGGTGAGCCGAACACCAGGCAGTTATAACAGTGAATGCACCTGGAAGCATTGGAATCTGGAGGAGTTGAGGCTACGATGCAGCCTTGCCTGGAGGCCAGCGCGCGGTCCGGCACGCGAAAACCCCTCTCCCGCCAGTAAGGCAGAAGAGGGGTCCGGCAAAAGCCAGTTCCTAGTGCTCGCGGCGGATCAGCTTTCCGCCAGGAGTCTGGAAGTCCACGTCGGCCCCCGCGATGATCGACCGGCGGACCACGCCACTCAGGGTCTTGCCCTGGTACGGGGAAATCGGGTTCTTGTGATGCAGCTTGGCCACATCCACCTCGAAGGTGTCCTCTGGAGCGAAGATCGCGAAATCCGCGTCCTTGCCGGTTTCGATGCCGCCCTTGGCGCTCAGCCCGGCAAGCTTGGAAGGATTCACGCCCATCCATTGCACCACCTGCTCCAGCTTCAGCCCGCGCCCCTTGGCTTCGGACCAGATCAGCGGCAGGCCCAGCTGCAGCGAGGCGACGCCGCCCCAGGCGACGCCGAAGTCGCCATTCTCCACGTCCTTCAAATCGACAGTGGACGGGGAGTGGTCCGAAACGATGCAGTCGATAATGCCTTCTTCCAGGCCCTTCCACAGCAGTTCGCGGTTGTCGTTCTCGCGGATCGGCGGGCAGCATTTGAAGGCCGTGGCGCCGTCCGGGATGTCCTCGGCGAGCAGCGTCAGATAGTGCGGGCAGGTTTCCACGGTGAGCTTCACGCCTTCGGCGCGGGCCTCGCGGATCATCTCCAGGGCATCCGAGCTGGACAGGTGCAGCACGTGGGCGCGTACCCCGGTCTTGCGGGCGCGCTCGATGACCTGCGCAATGGCGGTATTCTCCGCATCACGCGGACGCGAGTTCAGGAATCCGGCGTACTGTCCGCCGACAGGATTCGGCGAATTATCGATGATGTCCGAGTCCTCGGCGTGCACGATCATCAGCGAATCGAAGGAGGCAAGCTCTGCCATGTCCTCTTCCATCTCGTCGACGGTCAGCGAGGGGAACTCGTCGACTCCGGAGTGAAGCAGGAAGCACTTGAAGCCGAAGACGCCGGCTTCGTGCAGCTGACGCAGGTCCTTCTTGTTGCCCGGAATGGCGCCGCCCCAGAAGCCGACATTGACATACGCGTTCTTGCTGGCAGCTTCTCGCTTGATTTCCAGTGCTTCGAGGTTCACCGTGGGCGGGATGGAGTTCAGCGGCATGTCCACGATCGTGGTGACACCGCCTGCCGCTGCGGCCTTGGTGGCAGACTCGAAGCCTTCCCACTCGGTACGCCCCGGCTCGTTGACGTGGACGTGGGTATCCACCAGGCCCGGGAGCAATACCTCGTCGTCGCCGACCTCTATGGTGCGTGCGCCCTGCAGATTATTTCCCAGCGGCTCGATGGCTACGATCTTTCCGTCGCGGACGCCGATTTCGCGGGCGGCCATGCCGGCGGTAGTCAAGATGCGTTCGCCCCGGATAACCAGATCGAAGTCCAGATCTGCGTTGTCGTTGGTTTCGCGTTCAACAGCTTCGTTGATGCTCATGAGTCGTTCCCTACTCGTTACGTTTAAAGCTTGAGACTAAATTCAGTAGTGCGTGGTGCGGTTATTTCCATGATCTCCTATCTTGAAAATAACCGCACCCGCAATTTATGGGAGTTGCCAGTGGCAGCGACGACCGACCTCAGGCACTCACACCGGCACTGGATTTCATGGGTACTAGCGCGGTAGGCGCGTCCCCGATCTCCAGTGCAAGATCTTCAAATTCATTAACCGCATCCAGCTGCGCACCCATGGAAATGTTGGTGACCTTCTCCAGGATCACTTCAACCACCACGGGGACCTGGTGCTCGTCGGCCAGCCGGTTCGCTTCGGCGAATCCCTCGGCCAGCTTCGCCGGATCATTCACCCGAACGGCCTTGCATCCGAGCCCTTCGGCGACCTTGACGTGGTCCACGCCGTAGCCGTCGGTTTCCGGGGAGTTGATGTTATCGAAGCCCAGGGAGACGTGATAATCCATTTCGAAGGGACGCTGCGATTGGCGGATCAGGCCGAGGTAGGAGTTGTTGACCACCACGTGCACGTAAGGCAGCTTGAACTGGGCGCCTACTGCCAGCTCTTCAATCATGAATTGGAAGTCGTAATCCCCGGATAGCGCCACAACTTTTTCCCCTGGCTTGCCGCGCACGACGCCCAGGGCTGCCGGACCGGTCCAGCCCAAGGGTCCGGCCTGGCCGGCGTTGATCCACTTGCGTGGTCCATAGACGTGCAGCATCTGCGCGCCGGCGATCTGGCTGAGCCCGATGGTGGATACGTAGGTGGTGTCCTGGCCGAAGACCGCGTTCATCTCCTGGTAGACGCGCTGCGGCTTGATCGGAATATTGTCGAAGTTGGTCTTGCGGTGGTTCGTTCCCTTGCGGGCCGTGCACTGGTCGGCCCACTGCGAGTAGTCGGGGATCAGCCCAGCGCTCTTGCGTTCGCGCACGATCTCCAGGATTGATTCCAGCGCCGCCGCGGCATCCGAGGTAATTCCCAGATCCGGTGCAAAAACGCGACCGATCTGCGTGGGCTCGATATCCACGTGGATGAACTTGCGCCCTGCACGGTAGGTTTCGAGGCCACCGGTGTGCCGGTTCGCCCACCGGTTTCCGATGCCGAGCACCACATCCGAGGCCAAGAAGGATTCGTTGCCGTATTTGGTGTGGGTCTGGATGCCCACCATGCCCGACTGCAAACGGTGGTCATCCGGAATGACGCCCCAGCCCATCAGGGTGGGCGAAACCGGGATGTTGAGCTCTTCGGCCAGCTGCACGAGCTTGTCGCTGGCGTTGGCGTTGATCACGCCACCGCCGGCAACGATGATTGGACGCTTGCCGCTCAGCAGCAGGTCAACGATCTTCTCGGCCTGGCCGCGAGTTGCCTCCGGCTTGGTGGGCGCCAACGGCTCGTAGGCATCGATGTCAAAATCAATCTCGGCCAACTGCACGTTGATAGGCAAGTCGATCAGCGCAGGACCGGGGCGGCCCGAACGCATGATCTGGAAAGCCTTGGCGAAGGTTCCCGGAACGAGCCCCGGCTCCAGCACGGTGCTCGCGTATTTGGTCACCGGCTTCGCGATGGATTCAATATCCACCGCCTGGAAGTCTTCCTTGTGCAAAACGTGGGTTGGCGCCTGGCCGGTGATGCAGAGCATCGGGATCGAGTCGGCGATGGCCGCATACAGGCCGGTGATCATGTCGGTGCCGGCCGGCCCGGAGGTACCCAGGCACAGGCCGATCTTGCCGCTGGCCCGCGAGTAGCCGTCAGCTGCATGCGAGGCTCCCTCGACGTGGCGGTGCAGCGTATGGCGGATTCCGCCATGCTGTTTCATCGCCGAGTACAGCGGGTTGATTGCCGCGCCGGGCAAGCCGAACGCTTCGGTGGCGCCTTCCTTTTCCAGGATCAGCACGATGGCATCTACTGCGCGCATCTTAGGCATTGAAATCACACATCCTTATCGATGGTTCGGCCCCGAATGGAGCGGTGAAAGAAGAAACAAGATTATGAGGGGATGACCTGTGGCGGGCCGACGAAGTGAATCGACCTCACGCCCACCCCGAGCACCGGAAGCCGGACTCGAACTGGAACGAAGGACTCCATCGGCTGGCGAATACAGTTGTTCGCCAGCCGATGGGCCGGCTACCGAAGGCAGGCGCAGGACCCGCCACAGGAAGTTTGAGGGGAAGAGCAGGAGAGAAACTTACTCGCTTTGACCCGAAAGGCGCTGCACTCCGCGGAAGAGACCCGAGTGATCCAGCGAGCCGTCGCCGCTGGCGACGGTGGAACCCACCAGCTGGGCGACGAGCGAACCCATCGGAAGCACCACGCCGGCTTCGCGGGCGGCCGAGGTGACGATGCCCATGTCCTTGTGGTGCAGGGCCAGGCGGAAGCCCGGTCCGAATTCACGGTCCAGGATCTTCTGGCCCTTCTGGTCAAGCACCTTGGAGCCGGCGAGTCCCCCGCCGAGCACCTTCAGTGCCGAATCGGTGTCTACGCCATAGGCTTCGAGGAAGACCACCGCTTCGCTCAGCGCCTGGATATTTGCCGCGACGATCAGCTGGTTTGCGGCCTTGACGGTTTGCCCGGATCCGGAGGGACCGACCAGGACGATGGTCTTGCCCACCGCTTCGAGGACCGGCTTGGCATCTGCGAAGTCCGCCGGTTCGCCGCCGACCATAATGGAGAGCACCGCGTCGATGGCGCCCTGCTCGCCACCGGATACCGGCGCGTCCAGTGGACGCAATCCGGCCTCACGCGCGGCATTCGAAAGGTTCACCGCAACGTCGGGACGGATGGAGGAATTATCGATCCAGATGGCCCCGGATTTTGCGTGCGCGAACAGGCCCTCTGCGCCGGTGGTGACCGCTTCGACATCGGGAGAGTCCGGAACCATTGTGATGATGACGTCGGCGTCCTTGACCGCTTCGGCGATCGACTTTGCCGCGTGGCCGCCGGCTGCCGCAAGCTCGGTGGTGGCTTTTTCACTGCGGTTGAAACCGGTGACGTTGAAGCCTGCGGTGACGAGGTTCTTGGCCATGGGCAGTCCCATGATTCCCAAACCGATAAAAGCTACATTCTGTGACATGTGATTCTCCAAAGTGTTTTGGCGGCCCGCACGAGGGGCGAGTGGAAGTTTAGGAGGCGTCGGCACCGGCGGTGGCAAGCCATTGAAAGGCGGTCTGCGCGTCCTGCTTGTATTCCAGGGCTACTTTGCCGGTGTATCCAAGCTGACGGGAGCGTTCAATCCAGGCAAGCAAGGGCAGATCACCAGTTCCTGGCGCCCCACGGCCCGGCGCGTCGGCGATCTGGATGTGGCCGAATTCTTTCGCGTGGCTTTCGATAACCTGCGGGACATCATCGCCGTTGACCGCTAGGTGGTAGAAGTCGGCCAGCAGGGCAATATTGTTCTTGCCCGCTTCCTTGACCTTAGTGACCACGTCCAGTGCCTCGGCGGCGGTCTTCAGCGGGTAGGCCTCGGTGCCGGAGACCGGTTCGATCAGGACGGTGCCTTCGATGCGTTCGATGCCCCCGGCGGCAACCAACAGGTTTTCAAGGGCCAGCGCGTCTTGAGCCTGCGCAGTGGATTCCGCAAGACGATTTCCATAGAGGGCGTTGAAGGATTTGCATCCGGTGGCCTCGCCGATAGCGGCGACCACGTCCACGTTCTCACGGAACTCTGCACTGCGCCCGACCCAGGAAACTAGTCCGCGGTCCCCCGCAGGCATGTCACCGGCGAAGAAGTTCAATCCGTCCAGCTGCACGCCCGCGTTCTTGATCGAGCTAACGAACTCATCTACCTGCTTGTCGCTTGGCACGGCGGTGGCAAATGGCCACCAGAATTCGACGCTGTCGAATCCCGCCTGCTTGGCCGCTTCGGCACGCTGGTTGATGGGTAGTTCGGTGAGCAGAATCGAGCAGTTCAGAGTGTAAGACACTGGATTTCCCTTCAAAACCTATTTCAAAGATTCCACTTCATGGAATATTTGTTTTGCTTTACGAAAACTCTAAGTCGAGACACAGATCACTGTCAACCCTCTAGGGCCCTTCGTTTCGCGCATCGCAAACAGGAGCGCGCCACGGGAGCCAGCCCTTGCAAAATGCACGAGGGCCACCGGAGGGAAGGGCGCGAAAGCGGATAGGCGGGTCACCTATTTCGCATTATGGAAAGAAATCATTTCGCATATCGGAATTTCTATTTTTCCTTGCGGAAATCCTGTGATGCACATTACAGTTGGGTCAGTCCTTCGACATGGCATATATCTCGCGAGTAATTAACCTCTGGAGCAGTCGTGAAAAAATCATCATCCAAAGACTTTGCCAAGGCAAAGCAAAAACCCAAGAAGCGCCTCTACAAATCATTGTTCGTCCAACTCGGAGTCGCGGTCCTCGCCGGAGTCCTCATCGGCCACTTCTGGCCCGCGGTCGGCTCGGAGCTCAGGCCACTGGGTGATGGCTTCATCATGCTGATCAAGATGATCATCGCGCCACTCATCTTCTTGGTCATCGTCACCGGCATCGCCGCCGTTGGCGACGTGCAGGCGGTGGGCCGCGTGGGAGTCAAGGCGCTGGTGTATTTCACCAGCGCAACGCTGTTCGCCCTGGTCTTCGGATTGATCATCGCCAACGTCTTCCAGCCCGGGGCAGGATTGAATATCGACCCGTCCACGTTGGACGACTCATCACTTCAGGATAAAACAGGCGAAGCCAAGGGTGCTGCCGACTTTATTCTCGGCATCATCCCGGTCAGCGTAATCGGCGCCTTCGCCGAGAACAATCTGCTGCAGGTCCTCTTCTTCTCGGTATTCTTTGGAGCGGCGATCGTCGTTGTCGGCAAAGAACGATGCATGCCGCTCCTGGCGGTTTTCGAGAACATCCTCGAATTGATCTTCAAGGTCATGAGCTGGGTTATGAAGGTCGCCCCACTTGGCGCCTTCGGCGCCATGGGCTTCATCATCGGCCAGTACGGCATCGCGACCTTGGGCACCTACGCCAAATTGATCATCGCCTGCTATGTTGCAGCACTGCTGTTCATCGGCGTGCTGTTCATCATCGCCTGGACCTTCGCCCGAGTACCGCTATGGCAGTTCATTCGCTACACCCGCGAAGAATTTCTCCTGGCGCTGGGCACGGCATCCACCGAATCGGTAATGCCGCGCATTATGACCAAGCTGACCAATGCCGGCTGCTCGCGCGCCACCACCGGGCTGGTGGTACCCACCGGCTACTCGTTCAATCTGGACGGCGCAGCTATTTATCTTTCCATCTCCCTGCTCTTCCTGGCCCAGGCTTTCGGGCATGACTTGAGCTTCGGGCAGCAGCTGGCCGCACTGGGCGTCCTGCTGCTGACTTCCAAGGGCATGGCCGGCGTCCCGGGTTCCTCGTTCCTGGCGCTGTCAGCCACCGCCGCGGCATTAGGCATCTTCCCGGTGGCTGGGGTGGCCCTGTTGCTGGGCGCCGATCGCATCATGGATTCCATGCGCGTGGTAGTCAACCTGCTGGGCAATTGCGTGGCGACGTTCGTGGTCGCCAAGTGGGAGGGCCAGTTCGACCGTGAAAATATGAAGAGAGCCTTCGCGGGAGAAATCACCAATGAGGACACGGCCCGCATGCTGGGCAAGGAAGAGGAATACGAAGCGGCCGAACTTGCCCGCTTGGCCTCTGGCGAAAAGCCCTCGCCGAAGTTCGGCGGCGGTCCGACCGCAGATGACATTCCCGAGATCACCCTGCATAAGCGCCAGTAGCTGCGCCCCGTCCCCAAGATCCGGCCCGGCGCGTGTACGCACCGGGCCGGAACCAGGTCGGCGGAATTGTTGACCAAACGCTGCAGCCGCCTTCCGACCGGGCAGGCAAACTGGTTTCGCGGGCACCGGTGCGGCTCTCAGAATGTCGCCCGGAAATTTCTTTTGACCCTAGGCACTAGTCAGCACGCAAGGCCATAACTTCCACAAAGTGAAATCTAGATTTTCTATTGCGGTAATGTGATCCACGGCATACAGTTGGTGGACAATCGATGTGGCACACATCTCGGAGTGAATTTCTCTAACTCAGGAGCAGCCATGAGCACACAACTCATAGGGACTCGCGCAGTAAAGCCAGCCTGGCGACTGCAGCACGAAGCCCAGCCCGTGGTGGGCACACCAACCGAGTTCTATCTGAACTTCGGCCAGCCGATCTATCCGTAACGCGTCATCTCGTCCCCTCAGCGGACATACACGCAGCTTCTTCCATACGCATAGACCAGCATGATTCATACATGCGCGCTGTCGATAATTCGTTGTCCCTAAAGCTTCTCACTGTCGAGAACAGACTTCGATCCTCAGCACGCACCTGAGAATAGGACCTCACCATGGGGCAAAAAACTCCGGAGACCACCTCCGCGCCGACGATCATTACCCAATCGCACAACGAACGCATTGACCGTTCCAACCCGCATGAGCTCAGCGCCACGCTGTACAACGAGGACCTCGCGCCGACTACCCGTGCCGGACGCACCTGGAACTCGTACAGCATCTTCACCCTCTGGGCCAACGACGTGCACTCGCTGGGCAACTACGCTTTCGCCATCGGCCTGTTCGCCCTGGGGATGAGCGGTTGGCAAATTCTCGGTGCCCTAGGCATCGGGGCAATCCTGCTCTTCGCCCTGCTGACCCTCTCGGGATTCATGGGCGAGAAGACCGGCGTGCCCTTCCCTGTCATGAGCCGCATCGCCTTCGGCGTCAACGGTGCGCAGATCCCGGCGCTGTTGCGTGGCGCCGTGGCCATCGCCTGGTTCGGGATTCAAACGTTCTTGGCCTCCCAGGTGCTGAGCGTCATGGTCATCGCATTGGCGCCCAGCGCAGCCGGCTTGCAGCAGACGAGCTTCCTGGGACTCGACACCCTTGGCTGGATCTGCTTCGTAGCCCTCTGGGCCATCCAGCTGGTGATTGTCAGCTACGGAATGGAAATGATTCGCAAGTACGAGGCCTTTGCCGGCCCGGTCATTCTCGTCACCTTCTTGGCGCTGGCCATCTGGATGCTCTTTGAATCGGGATTCAGCGTCTCCATGAGCACCGGCGAATCAAGGTCAGGTCTGGACATGTGGGTCGGCATCTTCGGAGCCGCCGCCTTGTGGGTTTCGATTTACGGAACTTTCGTTTTGAACTTCTGCGACTTCACCCGCGGCGCCACCTCGAAGAACGCCATCGTGCGCGGAAACTTCTTCGGCATTCCACTGAACATGCTGTTCTTCGGGGCCATCGTGGTGGTTCTCACCGGAACCCAATTCTCCATCAACGGCGCGGTCATCACCTCGCCTTCAGATGTCGTCGAGGCCATCCCCAACACGCTGCTGCTCGTCCTGGCCTCCGGTGCGCTGCTGATCCTGACCATCGCGGTGAACCTGATGGCAAACTTCGTGGCCCCGACCTACGCGCTGACCAACCTCTTCCCCAAGCGGTTGAACTTCCGCGCCGCCGCCCTGATTTCCGGCTTCATCGGCTTGGTGATCCTGCCTTGGAACTTGTACAACTCCCCGGAGATCATCAACTACTTCCTCGGTGGGCTCGGTGCGCTGCTCGGCCCGCTATTCGGCATCATCATGGCCGACTACTGGCTCGTGCGCCGGGCCCGAATCAATGTCTTGGACCTTTACCGCACCAATCCGGAAGGCACCTACTACTTCACTCGCGGCGTCAACTACCGCGCAGTGGCTGCCCTGGCGGTCAGCTCGGTCGTCGCCTTGCTCCTGGCATTCCTGCCCGCACTGCACGTTGTCGGGCCGTTCGCGTGGTTCCTCGGTTCCGGAGCCGGCGCAGTTGCCTACCTGATACTCGCCAAGCGACGCCTTGACCTGACGGATATTGACGGCGAAGCCATCGCAGTCACCCCAAAGCACTGATTTCTAAGGAACTGATCATGCGCATTCTCATTGTTAATGTGAACACGACCGCCTCGATGACTCACGCAATCGGCGAATCGGCTCGCAAAGTCGCCTCGCCGGGCACCGAAATCATCGAGCTGACTCCCGATTTCGGCGCGGACTCCTGCGAGGGGAACTTCGAAAGCTACCTCGCCGCCATCGCCGTGATGGACAAGGTCGTCAACTACCCCGGAGACTTCGACGCGGTCATCCAGGCCGGCTACGGAGAGCACGGACGGGAAGGACTGCAGGAACTGCTGGAAGTCCCGGTCGTTGACATCACCGAGGCCGCCGCCTCCACCGCACAATTCTTAGGGCACAAGTATTCGGTCGTGACCACCTTGGACCGGACCGTTCCGCTGATTGAGGACCGCCTGAAACTCGCAGGACTCACCGACCGGCTGGCCTCGGTGCGTGCCAGCGGCCTGGGAGTCCTGGAGCTGGAATCCGATCCCGAACGAGCCGTCGCGGTCATCGTGGAGCAATCAAGACAGGCGGTGCAGGTCGATAAGGCGGAAGTGATCTGCCTAGGTTGCGGCGGCATGGCCGAATTGGAGGCGAAGGTCAGCGAGGCCACCGGCGTGCCAATTGTTGATGGGGTGCGTGCCGCGGTGACCATTGCCGAGTCTTTGGTGCGCATGTGCTTGAGCACTTCAAAGGTGCGCACCTATGCAACCCCGCGCCCGAAGAGCATTACCGGATGGCCGATCAGCCGAGTAAAAAGTGGTTTGCCCGTCTGAGGCCGGGCGCCCAATTTGCACGGTAAAGCCCAAGGCGCAACTCAGTCTATTCCCAGAGTGCCCGCCTAGAGTCGTAAGTACCTCTTGAAGGTGCGAGTGATGACAAGAACCCTCCAACGCGGCAAGCGTTGGAGGGTTCACTCATGTTCAGGGTCTTTCAGGCTTCGGACCGGATTGGCCACTCCTCGGCTAGGAGCGCGTAGCTCATGCCGTCCAGCCATTGACCGTCGCGGTGCAGCGCATCGCGTTTGCTGTACCCCTCACGCCTCATGCCGATTCGTTCCATAAGCCTCCACGATGGCTCGTTCGCGGCGAAGCATTCGGCAACAACCCGTCGTAGTCCCAACGGCCCGAAGCACAGGTCGATAACCCCACGGACCGCTTCGGTGGCATAGCCGAGACCACCGTATTCGGGGTTGAAGCTCCAGCCGATTTCGGCTTCGACCCCGCGAGCCGCGTCTTCAATCTCGCTCTGGCCCCAACCATCTTTCACCTTCACCATGACCGTCCCGATCAACTGCGGCTGCCCTTGCGCATCCAGCAGCTGAACCGCGACATCACGGGAATACCGCTTGCCCTTCATGAATTGCTCCAGATACTGCGGGAAATCATCCGCGCGCGAGGTGATCCAGCGTTGCACCTCGGGTAGTTTCCGGTAGTCCCACGTCGCTTGGGCATCGGCAACTTCGAGTCGTCGCAGCGAGAGCCGCCGAGTAGCCACGGGCCAGTTAATTCGGTCGAGAGAGTCACTCATCTTCGTATCCTAGTGCGGTGCTTCGCGCCTTTTTGCCGTGGAGCGCGCAGTTCATGACGGTAAATGAACATCCAAAGACGACCGGCATCGCCTGAAAATGAATAATTTAGCAACGCTTCGCTGCACGATATTCCTTGCGCAAATAGCTTGCCTCACCTAACTAAACGCGGAAAATCCCTCATGAAATCCTTTTTTTCGACGAACTTGCCGGAGTTGAGTGAGCTAAGTAACAACGGTCTGGCTTATTCGATTTAGGTCAGCTTAGGCTAGGCTAATTATCAGATCACTCATTTGCGCGGCCAATGTCGGTCGCCTGTTCCGAAGGATGACATGGCTTCCATGAAACTTCGCGCCGCAGCTTTGCTGGGCGTTGCAGCACTCTCCCTGACAGCTTGCGGCTCCAACGCCGAAGCCCCGGCAGAGTCCGCACCAGCGGCTACCTCCACGGTGACTTTCACCGATAACAATGGCGAACACACCATCAACACCCCAGCGAAGTCAGTGGTCGCAACCGACAACCGCACCTTCGAAACTCTTGAGGCCTGGGGCATCGAGCTCACCGCCGGCGCCGTGGCGCTGATGCCGGACACCATCGACTACGCCAAGGACGAAAAGGTCATCGATCTCGGCAGCCACCGCGAGCCGAACCTCGAAGCAATTGTCGAAGTGGCCCCGGACCTGATCATCAACGGCCAGCGATTCACCCAGCACGCAGAAGAGCTTTCCAAGCTGGCTCCCGAAGCCACCATTGTGAACCTCGACCCGCGCGAAGGCGAGGCCTTCGACGCGGAGCTCAAGCGCCAGACCACCGTACTGGGTGAAATCTTCGGCAAGCAGGCAGAAGCCAAGGCGCTGACCGATGACTTCGACAAGGCCGTTGCACGCGCCAAGGCCGCGTACAACAAGGACGCGACCGTCATGGGCCTGATCACCTCCGGCGGCGAGATCAACTACTCCGCTCCGGGTAGCGGACGCAGCGTCGGCCCGGCCTTCGACATTCTGGGCCTCACCCCGGCACTGGTCGTCGAGGACGCCTCCACCGATCACGAGGGCGACGATATCTCGGTAGAGGCAATCGCCAAGTCGAACCCCGATTGGATTCTCGTCCTTGACCGCGACGGCGCAGTTGCCAGCGATGAAGCCGGCTACACCCCGGCGGCCGACCTGCTGAAGAAGTCCGAAGCACTGGCTAACGTCACCGCTGCCAAGGAAGGAAACGTCGTGGTCATGCCCGCAGATACCTACACCAACGAAGGCATCCAGACCTACACCGAGTTCTTCAATGATTTTGCAGAAGCGCTGGAAGCCAAGTAACCAGAACGCTGAATAGCGACTACGTGGCGGAGCCGATAACCGGCCCCGCCACGTAGTCGTATCCACCACATATCGAATACACGGCGGCACCATGACTACTACGACCCCCGCGGTCAAGCCCAAGGGCAGGCTCCTTGAACCCAAGCTGATGCTTGGCATCCTCGGCGTCCTCGTCCTCTTGGGCTTCTCCCTGTTCACCGGTGTCTATGACATCTTCGGCACCGATGACGGGTCGGCGATGTTCGCCGTGACCCGCATCCCGCGCACCATCGCGCTGGTCCTCGCCGGAGCCGCGATGGCCATGAGCGGGCTGGTCATGCAGCTGCTCACGCAGAACCGCTTCGTGGAGCCGACCACCACCGGCACCACCGAATGGGCCGGACTGGGCTTGCTGACGGTGCTGATCATCAACCCCGAAGCCTCGCTGCTGGCCAAGATGACCGTGGCGATCATCTTCGCCTTCATCGGCACCATGGTCTTCTTCCTCTTCCTGCAGCGAGTCTCGCTGAAGGCCTCGTTGACGGTGCCCATCGTGGGGATCATGCTCGGCGCCGTGGTGGGCGCCTTCTCCTCCTTCATTGCCCTGCAAACCGACATGCTCCAATCCCTTGGCATCTGGTTTGCCGGGTCCTTCACCTCGGTGATCCGCGGACAGTACGAGGTGCTGTGGATCGTGGCGCTGGTGGCCATCGCGATCTTCATCGTCGCCGACCGATTCACCGTGGCCGGGCTCGGCGAAGAGATCGCCACGAACGTTGGGCTGAACTACCGCCAGGTGATGCTTCTGGGCACCGGCCTGATCGCGATTGCCACCGGTGTAGTCACCGTGGTCATCGGCAACCTTCCCTTCCTGGGGCTGATCGTGCCGAATATCGTGTCCATGTTCCGCGGAGATGACCTGCGCAGCAACCTGCCGTGGGTGTGCCTGCTGGGCATTGCCATCACCACCGTCTGCGACCTGATTGGCCGCACCATCATCATGCCCTTCGAGATTCCGGTTTCCCTGATCCTCGGCGTGCTCGGCGCGGTAGTCTTCATTTCCTTGCTTCTAAGGCAGCGCAAACTTGGCTAAGCTCATGACTCCCCCGCGCACCACACCCAAGCTGCCCTCGCCGCCGGTCTTTGGCCGTGCCTCCGGCGCACTGCCAACGAAGAAGATCCGCAGTCGCTACTGGATCATCTTCTCCATCATGTTGGCCCTGGCGCTGAGCTTCAGCTTTGGGCTGCTCGCCTGGGACAACCCGATGCCGGTGGGCTCCGACGGGTTCTGGCTGATCGCGAAGATGCGCGCCAGCAATATCCTGACCATGGCCATCGTCGCCTTCTGCCAGGCAGTAGCGACGGTGTCATTCCAGACGGTCACGAACAACCGCATCATCACCCCATCGATTATGGGCTTCGAGTCCCTCTACGTGGCGGTGCAGACCGCCTCGGTGTTCTTCATGGGAGCCGCCGGCGTGGTCGCCCTGCAGGGGCTGTGGCAGTTCAGCTTGCAGGTAGCGATCATGGTGGTCCTCGCCTGCCTGCTCTATGGCTGGCTGCTGTCCGGCAAGCTGGGCAATATCCAGATCATGCTGCTGATCGGCATCATCCTGGGCGCTGGCCTCGGATCGATCTCCACCTTCATGCAGCGCATGCTCTCCCCCAGCGAGTTCGACATCCTGACCGCGAAGCTGTTCGGCTCGATGAACAATGCGGATATGAGCTACCTGCCGGTGGCCATCCCGCTGATCCTCATTGCCGGGTTCTTCCTGATCTCAAATTCCCGGAAAATGAATATCGTGTCCCTCGGCCGCGATACCACCATGAACCTTGGCATCAATCACCGCTCGGAGGTGATGCGCACACTATTCTTCGTCTCGATCCTGATGGCCGTATCCACCGCGCTGGTCGGCCCGATGACCTTCCTCGGCTTCCTCGTGGCAACCCTGGCCTACCAGCTGGCGGACACCTATGACCACCGCTTCATTTTCCCTATCGCCTTCCTGACCGGCTTCGTGGTGCTCGCCGGGGCGTACTTCGTGATGAAAAATATCTTCTACGCCCAGGGCGTGGTGGGCATCATCATCGAGGCCGTGGGCGGCGTGACATTCTTGATCTTCATCCTGCGAAAGGGCCGGCTGTGATTACCCTCAAAGAAGTGCACAAGAAGTACAGCTCCGAGGTGGCCATCGGACCGGTCACGCTCGAGATCCCAACCGGCGGCATCACCGCTCTGGTGGGCCCCAACGGGGCCGGAAAGTCCACCATGCTCACCATGGTCGGACGCCTGCTGGGCATCGATTCGGGCAGCATCGAGGTCGCCGGCTACGACGTGGCCTCCACCGCTTCCAAGGATCTGGCGAAGATCGTGTCGATCCTGCGCCAGGAGAACCATTTCGTCACCCGGTTGACCGTGCGCCAGCTGGTCGGCTTCGGACGCTTCCCGCACTCCAAGGGACGGCTGACGCCGGCGGATGAAGAGATCATCTCGCGGTCCATCGACTTCCTTGACCTGTCCGAGCTGGAGGGCCGCTACCTGGACCAGCTTTCCGGCGGCCAGCGCCAGCGCGCCTACGTTGCCATGGTGCTGGCGCAGGACACCGAAACGGTGCTGCTGGACGAGCCGCTGAACAACCTGGACATGAAGCACTCCGTGCTGATGATGCAGCACCTGAAGCGGGCGGCCCAAGAGCTGAACCGCACCATCGTGATTGTGCTGCACGATATCAACTTCGCCGGCCATTACGCGGACTACATCTGCGCGATGAAGCACGGCAAGGTCGTCCAGTTCGGTTCCCCGGAACGGATCATGAATGACGAAATCCTGTCCGAGGTTTTCGAAACTCCGGTACAGGTGATCGCCGGACCCAACGGCCCGCTGGCGGTGTACTACTAAACGAGATCCGGCGATTCGGTTCAACGCCGGATAGCCGAGATGATGATCCGCTTGAGGTCATTGCTGCCAGCTATTGCCCTGGCCGCATCGGAAAGGTGAACCAACGTGTTTCCTGAAGTCCGATCGGCACGTGCGTTTGCCGCGCTTGCAGCTGCGCTACTGGTGCCCCTAGGCGACGACGGGATTCCAGTCAACCAACCCGGTCTGCAGATCATAGACGGCCGCAATGACTTCGGTGCGCCCGGCGTTGACCGCCGCACGGATGATCTCCGAGCGTTCAACAAGCGCGGCGGCGACCGCGACGGTATTCATCCGGACCACGTTGTTGATGTGTTCTGACTTGTCCGGCACCGGTTCCGCCTCACGCGCCGCCGGCGCGATCTCGCTGATGAAATCGATCATTTCTCCCGGGGCCTTCGGTGTTTTTGCGTTCTTCTCGAGGGCTTCGACCGTGCCGGTCACCGCTCCGCAGGCGGTGTGCCCGAGGATCACGATGACCGGGACCTCATAGGGGCTGCTGACCGCAAACTCCATGCTCCCCACGAGGGTGTCGTCGAGTACCGCACCAGCGGTTCGCGTGACAAAGAGGTCGCCAATCCCTTGGTCGAAGACGAGCTCGGGGGCAACCCGAGAATCAACGCATCCGTGGACCAAGGCCCATGGTTCTTGGTGCTCTGCAAGGTCGCTTCGCAGCTGGCTTGTTTGGTTCGGGTGCTTTGGCCGGCCTTCGGCGAATCTGCTGTTGCCGGTCTTGAGCATTTCAAGGGCTTGGCCGGGGGTACTAGGTGCCTTGGCGGCGGCCGGGGCGTGATCACCTACCGGGCTCGGAGCCGTCGCGGAATTCTGCGGCGATGTGCAGGCTGCAAGGCCGGCCAGGGCAAGTACTCCACCCGCCGCCGAAAAGAATCGGCGCCTGTTCAGCTGAACCGGATCTTCCTGTTTGGAAGACGCTGTGCCGGCTACGGAGTTGGCGGATTTAGACATGTGTTATCCCCTCGGCACGCTCTGGCCAACCCCACCCGGATAAGTCGAGCCAGCACCGACCATGCTCTCGATGTGGTGAGTTAGATCGGTTTCCGTTCTAAATAGTGACTTGTATTCTACGGTGGCCTAATTGATTCATTAAAAATGAGGTGTCATATTTCGCCGGCATCGAACCAAGATGACGTCCGAGGGGCATGCGGGCCGTGAATTAGCGTTGCTAGCGCGGTGCTTTTGCCCGCAGCACCGGCGAGCACAACAGCACGATGACGCCCACCAGCGGGACGAGCAACAGCCCGGCTCGAAGCCCCCAGCCCTCGGCAACAAATCCAACCAGCGGCGGCGAGATCAGGAATCCCAGACGCATCAGCCACGAGACCACGCTCAACCCGGTGCCTGGGGCAAGGCCCGGCAGCCTGTCTGCATGTTCCATCGCGGCCGGAACCAGGGTCGCCACGCCAAATCCGGCAGCCGCGAAACCCAGCACGCTTCCCGGCACCGACGGGAAGGCGAGCGCCAACCCCATGCCGAGGATGAGGCAGACGGCACCCATTTGGGCGACCAAACGCTGTCCGAAGCGGTCAACCATGCCGTCGCCAAGAATTCGACCCACAAACTGGGCGCCGACGAGCGAAATATAGCCAAGCGCCGCGAAAGAGGCCGAAGTCCCCAGCGAATCGGCAAGATACAGCGCGGCCCAGGAGTTGCCCGCGTCCTCCGTCATGACCCCCGCGGTGGAAATCAGCACCAACGCGACCATGATCCACAGGGTGTGGTTGCGCGCCGTGCGCGCGGTGCCCGGGGAGGGATCGGCAGGGCGGTCCTCGGATACCTCTTCGAGTCCGGCTTGCGGTTTTCCCATGGGAAGGCAGAATTTGAGGGCGGTCAAGGCGACGGCCGCGAATATCAGCAGCGAGATGCCCAAGTGCACGCTCAGCGACAGGTTCAACGCCATGGCTCCGGCGGCCATGGAACCGCCAAGGACGGCGCCCACCGACCACAATGCATGGAAAGAATTGAGGATCGAGCGTCCATAGCGTCGCTGCACAAGGAGCCCGTGGGAATTCTGCGCCACATCGGTGATGGCATCCATTGCGCCGCCGAGTAGGAAGCCCGCGGCGAGCAGCGCGAGGCTCGGGGCCGAGCCGGCGCCGAGCAGCGCAGCTCCGGTGAGCATGGTTCCGGCCACGGCCACAAGCGCCGAGCCAAAGCGGCGAATGAGCCAGCCGGCCGCCAGGCCGGCAATGATTGCGCCTACCGGCCAGGCGATCACCAGAAAACCGTAGGCCGCTTCGCCCAGCCCGAAAGTGTCCTTCAGCTCGGGAAGGCGCGGCGCCATATTTGCGAACAACGCACCATTGGTCAGAAACAAGGCCGATACCGCGCCGCGCGCCCGGCGGTCGGCGCTATCGATGGAGGTCGGGGTCACCGGGAATTCATCGGTTCTGCGTTTCGAAGGGCGCGGTTGCCCGGACCAATTCGATGCCGCGCGAGATGGCCCCTTGCAATGCCACCTCCGCGCCCAGCTCGGAAACGGCCAACTGCACACAGGTGAGCTCTGGTTCCCTGGCTAATTCACGGTCGGCGATATCGATCACCGGCTGCAGGATTCCCGCCATGGCACCCGAGAGAATGACCTTCTGCAGCCCGGCGAAACCGGAAATCACGGCCACGACCTTTGCCAGCCGCCGCCCGAGCGATTCCAGGATTTCCAGTGCCAACGGATCTTGCTGCGCGGCCGCTTGGAAAACATCCTCGGCGCGCACCAGTTCGGCGGGAATCCGCCGAAGCGAGCTTTCGGCCCCGCCTGCCAGTGCATGCCTCGCTTGTTCTCGTGCGAGGTAGCCAAGCCCCAGCGCATCGCCCACCCCGGTGACATGCGAAAGGAAGCGCATCTCTCCGGCTAGCCCGTGGGTTCCGCGCAACAGGTGCCCGTCGATGACCACTCCGGCACCGAATCGTTCGCCGACCATCAGCGCGGCGAAGGAATCGGATTCTTCGAGTCCAAGTTCCGCCACCGCCGCCAGGTTCGCGTCGTTTTCAACCGAGAACAGGTGGGTATATTCCGCCAGCTGCGCACGCCAGTCCGGGTTCATCGCGGCCCAGAAGCCATCGGCCACCTTTGGCGAAAAACCACCGGAATCCACCGGAGCGGGGACCCCGATAACCAGGGCGCCGAGCTTTTGAACTCCGTGCTTCTCCAGGGTTCCGCGAAGAAGTTCCTCGGTGATGCGAAGCCGCTCTTCCCCGCATGCGCCCGGCTCCACGCTCAGGGACCGGCGTTCAATCTCCTTGCCGCGCAGGTCGGCGAGCGCCAGCGAGATCCGGTGTTGGCCGGCATCGATTCCGGCGACTACCGATTTGGCGGCGTCGAGTTCATAACGCAGGGCCGGACGGCCTTTCGAGTATGCTCCGGCGGCACGGGTGTCCTCCGCTTCACGCAGCCAGCCGGTGGCCACGAGCTCTTTTGCCTGGTTCAGCACGGTTGCCCGGGTGAGCGAGGTGAGCTCGATGAGCTCGCTGGCGGTCACCAGCCCGCGATCCCAGGTCGCCTTGAGGACCTTTTGGGTATTCAGGCGTCGCATGGAGGTGGCGCCGGGCTCCGTCGCGGAATGCTGGTTGCTGGAATCGGTCATTGATTTCACCATTTGAGTATAGACGGATATTTATTTAGATGCTAAATTTACTGAGAAAATAAAGTGACCCACTTCATTCGACCGTCGGAGATACCCATGAACATAGGATCTACCACGCTGTCCAGAGCCCTGTCCCGCAGAACATTCATCTCGTCTTTGGCAGCCGCAGGGACCCTGATGCTCGCGGGCTGCGGCGCTACCAGCACTCGCACCTCGATTCGATTCAACCAGTCAAAGCCGGAGGTCGTCCCCTACTTCCGCGACCTGCTCAGCGAGTTCAACGGCGCCCAATCTTCCATATCCGCGGTCCACGAAGTGACGGCCGGACTCTCGGCGGCCTTTGCCCGCAACGACCCGCCGGATCTTGGCTGCTTGAACTACAACTATGAGATGGCACGCTTCCAGGAACGCGGCGCGCTATCGGACCTTTCGGATCTGCCACAGGTCCAGATGAACGCTCCCTTCGTCAACGAACTGCTCGCGCTCTATCCGGATTACCCGGGGCGCACCTCGGTGCTGCCCTACTCGATGATGGGTGCCGCTGTCCTGTACAACAAGGATATTTTCGCCAAGCACAACCTGGCCATCCCGCAGCGCTACTCGGAATTCGTGGCGTTATGCGAAGAGCTCGTGGACCTGAAGGTCACCCCGATCTACTCCACCTTCAAGGACGCGTGGACCGCATCCCAGGGACTGGCGGACTACACCCTGGGCGGAGCCGTGGACATCAACAAATTCTTCGCCGCGCTGCGAAGCGTCGGCGCGGATTTCACTCCCGGCTCCGAACTGTCCTTCTCCCAGGCCTTCACCGACCCGCTGCTGCGCATGCAGGAACTGGCCAAGTTCTCCAATAAGGATGCGGCGAACCGCGGCTACGGCGACGGCAACCTCGCCTTCGCCAACGGCCAAGCGGCCATGTACCTCCAAGGCCCCTGGGCACTGCCCGAAATCTCCAAGACCAACCCCAGCGCCAATATCGGCACCTTCCCGCTGCCCATGACCGAGGATCCGGACGATCTGAAGGTCCGCGTCAATATCGACCTGGCGCTCTGGATCCCGGAACAGTCCGAGCACCAGGATGAAGCGCGTGAACTGCTCGAATTCCTCTGCCGGCCCGAAGTCCAGAACCCCTATAACGAGATGGCCCTCGGTTTCGGAGTGCGCTCGGACTCCCCTCCGGCCAAGGACAAACGCCTGGTGCAGCTGCAGCCCTATATCGATCGCGGCAAGGTCTTCCAGGGAGTTTCCACCGCCATCCCGCGCACCATCCCCTTCGAGAACTACATGCAGGGCCTCGTGACCGGAAGCAGCGTAGAACAGACGTTGGCCACCCTCGACGCGGACTGGGCTCGACTAGCCCAGCGCGGCTAGTCAGCTAAGGACGAATCATGGCTCTGACGACCTCAATCAAACCCACGCCCGAAGCTCAACCCGCCGCGCCTGCGCGCCCGCCACGGCGCCGGCGTATCGAATGGACCTATCTGGCATTCCTGCTTCCCGCGCTGATCTGCTTCACCATCGCCATTACGGTTCCCGCATTGATGGGCATGTTCTTCAGCTTCACCGACTCGGTCGGCTTCGGCGACTACCAGATCATTGGCCTGACCAACTACCTGGCTCTGTTCACCGACCCGGCCATCATCGGCGCCTACGGCTTCACCCTTGGTTTCGCATTCATCACCGTGATCATCACCAACCTCATCGCCTTTCTGCTCGCCATCGGGCTGACCGCGCAGATCCGTGCGCGGGTCGCGCTACGGGCCATCTTCGTGATGCCCATGGTCATTTCGGGCATCGTGATCGCCTACGTTTTCAATTTCGTCTTCTCCAACACCTTGCCGGCCTTCGGAGAAACCATCGGATTGGACTTCTTGAAGTCCTCAATTCTGGCCAACCCCGACTACGCCTGGATCTCCATCGTGATCGTCACCGCCTGGCAGGCGATCCCGTCGGCCATGCTGATCTACATAGCCGGGCTGATGGCGATTCCCTATGACCTCTACGAGGCTTCCTCGCTCGATGGAGCCAGCGCCTTCGGGCAGCTCAAGGCGGTGACCTTGCCGCTCATGGTGGGGTACATCGGAATCAACATGATCATTGGCTTCAAGAACTTCCTCGGTGCCTATGACATCATCGTCGGCCTGACCAATGGCGGACCGGGAGTAGCCACACGCTCCATCGCCATGACCATCTTCACCGGATTTGAACGCGGCGATTACGCCTACCAGATGGCCAACGCCACCGTCTTTTTCCTCATTTCGCTGATGATCGCGCTGCTCCAGCTGCGCCTGACAAGTAAGGGAGTGGCCAAATGAGCGTTACCCTCCAGCAACGGCTGAACAAGCGTTCCCGCGCACGAATTGGACGCGAACGCATCAATTGGTGGGCCACCGGAGTGCTGGTGGCCTGCGCCCTCACGGTGCTCATCCCCTTGTTCGTGACCGTCTCCATGGCGTTCAAGTCGGCCGCTCAAGCAGTTGACGGGAAAGCCTTCTCGCTCCCGCGCCCGTTCTCCATCGAGGGTTTCACCGCGGCCTGGGAGCTGGTCAATTTCCCCCGCGCCTTCACCATCTCGCTGCTGATCACCCTGGCCACGGTGCTCGGCGGAGTGATGCTCGCTTCCATGGCTTCCTATGCGATTCACCGCAACTGGCATAAGCGCCTCTACCGGCTCAGCTTCTACTACCTGCTGGCCGCGATGTTCCTCCCGTTTCCGGTGCTCGCGCTCTCCCAGGTGAAGCTCACCGGACTCTTCGGGCTGGATAACCCGGTAGGCGTAGCCATTCTGCACGTGATGTTCGGGCTGTCTTTCAACGTCCTGCTCTTCACCGCCTTCCTGCGCGGCCTGCCCGGAGAGCTGGAGGAAAGCGCCCGCATCGACGGCGCAGGCACCTGGACCACCTACTGGCGGATCATTTTCCCGATGATGGCGCCGATGAGTGCCACCGTGGCGATCTTCGCGTTTCTGGCCTCCTGGAATGACTTCATGATGCCTTCGCTGATCATTGCCGAACAGGCCGACCAGACCCTGCCGGTAGTCCAGCAGCTTTTCCAGACCCAGTTCTCAAATAACTACAACGTCTCCTTCGCCTCCTACCTGATGGCGATGGCGCCAAGCATCGTGGCCTACCTGTTCACCCAACGCTGGGTCATGTCCGGGCTCACCCAAGGGGCGGTGAAATCCTAAGCCGCCCCTCCCCTGAACCATCTACATTTAGAAGCAGACAACATTTCCGGAAGGAAGCAAGATGACCTTGCAAGATATGCAGAACTCCGCCGGCCTTTCGCCGGATGCCAACTGGTGGCGCCAGGCCGCCGTCTATCAGATTTACCCGCGCAGCTTCGCCGACGCAAACGGCGACGGCCTGGGCGACCTGCCCGGCATCACCTCCAAGGTCCCCTACCTGAAGGAGCTCGGAATCGATGCCGTCTGGCTCTCCCCGTTCTACCCCTCGGCCCTCGCCGACGGCGGCTATGACGTGGACGACTACCGCGATGTTGATCCCCGCCTGGGCACGTTGGAGGATTTTGACCGGATGGCCGCTGCGCTGCACGCTGCAGGCATTCGGGTCATCGTGGATATCGTGCCGAATCATTCCTCGGACCGCCACGAGTGGTTCAAGGCGGCGCTCGCCGCACCGAAGGGATCGGCCGAGCGCGAGCGCTATATTTTCCGTGACGGCCTGGGCCAGGATGGCGAGCTGCCGCCGGCCGATTGGGAATCCTTGTTCGGCGGACCGGGTTGGACCGCCGTGGGAGACGGCCAGTGGTACCTGCATCTTTTCGCCAAGGAACAGCCGGACTTCAATTGGTCCAATGAAGAAGTCCGCGCAGACTTCCGCAAGACCTTGAGATTCTGGTCCGACCGCGGGGTGGATGGCTTCCGCGTGGATGTGGCCCACGCGCTGACCAAGGACATCCCGTTGACCGAGCTGCCGGATAAGGCACAACTCGACGCCCACCCATGGGACGGCACCCATCCGATCTGGGATCGCGACGAGGTGCATGAGGTCTACGCCGAATGGCGTGAGGTCTTCAACGAATACGAGCCACCGCGCATTGCGGTCGCCGAAGCGTGGACCAATGCCGACCGCCGCCCTGCCTATGCCCGGGCCACCGGGTTGGGCCAAGCGTTCAACTTCGATCTGCTGCAGGCGGACTTCGAAGCCGAGGCGTTCAAGAAGATCATCTCCTTCAACCTCGCTCAGGCTTCCGCCGCCGGCTCGTCGACCACGTGGGTGTACTCGAACCACGATGTGGTTCGCCACGCCACCCGCTATGGGCTGGAAGCAACCGGCGATCCGGACGCAGCGAAGACTTGGCTGCTGCAGGGTGCGGATCCCGCCCGGGTGGATGTGGAGCTGGGGCTGCGCCGCGCTCGCGCGGCGACCCTGCTGGAGCTGGCGCTGCCCGGCAGCGCTTACCTGTACCAGGGCGAGGAATTGGGACTTCCGGAGGTGACAGGCATTCCGGATGAGCAGCGCCAGGATCCCGCATTCTTCAGGAATAAGGCAGTGGAAGTCGGCCGTGACGGGTGCCGCGTCCCGCTGCCCTGGGAAGCGAGCGGTTCCTCCTTCGGGTTCGGCTCCGGCGAAGCGCATCTGCCGCAGCCAAAGGATTTTGGCCGGTACGCGGTAGCGGCACAGTCCGGGGTCGAGGGCTCGACGCTGGAACTCTACCGCGAGGCACTGAAGCTGCGCCGCGAGCTGCAAAGCGACGAATCGCTCTCCTGGCTGGCGACCGAGTCCGGCACGCTCGGCTTTTCCCGGCCGAATGGTTGGGTGAGCTTCACCAACTTCACCGCGCAGGCTCAGCAGCTGCCGGCCGGTGAAGTCCTGCTGGCGAGCGGTCCGCTGGATGCAGCAGGCCAGCTTCCCGCGGCAACCACCGTGTGGTTGCGCCAGCGCTAAACGAGGAGCTTTCCGACAAATCCGCGGGCCGGGCCGAATGCGCAAGCATTTGGCCCGGCCCGCAGCCTTCTCCCCGCACTGGCTAAAGTGACCCTTGACACAGCTCGCATTTCCGACTTGACTGAGAGTCAATCAATCGATTGATTGATTGACTCTCAGTCTTTGGGCGAAAGCGATTCAAGAGCATGGACATCGACCAGGTACAGCGAGCGGCCGTCGCACGCTTCGCCCAGCAGGGCTTCGCCGCCACGGGAATCAGGGAACTGGGCACCGCGGCCGGCATCAACTCGGCCACCCTCTATCACTATGTCGGCAGCAAGCAGGATCTGCTCATGCGGATCATCTCCGACTGCCTGAACGCCATGATCGCCGGCGGCCGCGCAGCAATCGCCGGCGAGCAACAACCCACCCGGCAGCTCGCGAGGCTGATCGCTTTCCATGTGGCATTCACCGCCACCAATCCGCTCACCGCGCGTGTCGCCGAATACGAGATGCGCGCCTTGACCGGTCCGGCGCAGGAACAAATGCAAGCACTCCGGGACCACTACGAATCGCTCTTCTCCAAGGTGCTGGCTGCCGGCCAGGCGGCCGGCGAATTCGCCACCGATGACCTGACCATGGCACGACTTGCGGTGATGGAAATGGGCACCGGCGTGGCCCACTGGTACCGCCCGGACGGCAGGCTCAGCCTGAGCCAAGTCCAGCAAAACTTCGTTGCCATGGCCTACAGAATTCTTGCGGTCACCGAAGCGCCGCAGCAACTCGGCGACCTATTGGCCATTCCACGCCGGCTCGCGAGCGAACCGGCCACCATCCAAGCCCAGCAGACCGTCAGCTAAGGAACCCAGTGAAGACCCTGCACTCACAGCTCGACACCAGCTCCGCTGCCTACCAGCGCAACGCGGCCGAATACACGGCGCTCACCGATGAGCTCCACCGCCGCCTGGAGCGCGCCGCCCGCGGCGGATCCGAGAAATCCCGCCAGCGCCATGTGGACCGCGGCAAGCTGCTGCCCCGGGACCGCGTCAACCAGCTCCTGGACGACGGCTCCCCCTTCTTGGAAATCGCCCCGCTGGCCGCCGAGGACATGTACGACGGGGCGAGCCCGGGCGCCGGCATGATCGCCGGCGTTGGGCTGGTGCACGGCCGGCATGTGCTGGTCATCGCCAATGACGCCACGGTCAAGGGCGGCACCTACTTTCCGATCACCGTCAAGAAGCATTTGCGCGCCCAGGAGATCGCGCTGGAAAACGGCCTGCCCTGCGTCTATCTGGTCGACTCCGGCGGAGCGTTCCTGCCCATGCAGGACGAGGTCTTCCCGGACCGCGAGCATTTTGGCCGGATCTTCTTCAACCAGGCGAACCTGTCGGCCAAGAAGATCCCGCAGATCGCCGCGGTGCTCGGCTCCTGCACCGCCGGCGGCGCCTACGTCCCGGCGATGAGCGATGAAACGGTGATCGTGCGCAACCAGGGAACCATTTTCCTCGGCGGCCCTCCCCTGGTGAAGGCCGCCATCGGCGAAATCGTTACCGCCGAGGAGCTGGGCGGCGGGGATCTGCATGCCAAAACCTCCGGAGTGGTGGACCACCTGGCCGAAACCGACGAACATGCGCTCATGATCGTCCGCGACATCCTCTCCACGCTCCCGGAGAATCCCGCCCCGGCCTGGAGAATCGCCGAGCAGGTGGCCGAGCCGCGCTACCCGGCCAGCGAATTGGCCGGCTGCGTGCCGGTAGACGTCAATGCCCCCTACGACGTCCGCGAAGTCATCACGCGGTTGGTCGACGGCAGTGAATTCCATGAATTCAAGGCCGAGTACGGCACCACCCTGGTCACCGGCTTCGCCCGTATCCACGGCCACCAGGTGGGCATCATCGCGAACAACGGCGTGCTGTTCTCCGAGTCCGCGCTGAAGGGCGCGCACTTCATCGAGCTCTGCGACCAGCGCGGCATTCCGCTGCTCTTCCTGCAGAACCTCGCCGGGTTCATGGTGGGCCGCGACTACGAGGCAGATGGCATCGCCAAGCACGGAGCCAAGATGGTCACCGCCGTAGCCACCGCACGCGTGCCCAAGCTGACCGTGGTGATCGGCGGATCCTTCGGCGCCGGAAATTACTCGATGTGCGGCCGGGCCTACTCCCCGCGCTTCCTGTGGATGTGGCCGGCGGCGCGCATCTCGGTGATGGGCGGAAACCAGGCCTCTTCCGTGCTCTCCACGGTCAAACGCGACGGCATCGAAGCCTCGGGCGGAAGCTGGAGCGCCGAAGACGAAGAGGCCTTCAAGGCGCCCATCCGTGAGCAGTACGAGAGCCAGGGAAACCCCTACTACTCCACCGCACGCCTGTGGGACGACGGAGTCATCGATCCGGCCGATACCCGCCGGGTCCTGGGCCTGGCCCTGGACGTCTGCGCCCGTCAACCATTGCCGGAGACCTCCTTCGGCCTATTCCGGATGTAGCGCGAGGAGACAATCATGGATACAAAACTATTTGACACGGTCCTCATCGCCAACCGCGGCGAAATCGCCGTACGCATCATCCGCACCCTGCGCACCCTGGGGATCCGTTCGGTGGCGGTGTACTCGGACGCGGATGCCGGGGCGCTGCACGTGCGCGAGGCCGATACCGCCGTGCGCATCGGGGCTTCCCCTGCCAATGAGAGCTACCTCAGCATCCCCGCGGTGCTCCAAGCCTGCAAGGACACCGGCGCTCAGGCGGTCCACCCCGGATACGGTTTCCTCTCCGAAAACGTGGAGTTCGCCCGCGCCCTTCAGGACGCCGGAATCACCTTTATCGGGCCTCCGGTGAACTCGATCAACCTCATGGGCGACAAGATCCGCTCGAAGAATCACGTGCTCTCCCACCAGGTGCCCGTCGTGCCGGGCATCGCCGAGCCCGGGCTGAGCGATGCCCAGCTGCACGAGGCCGCCGAACAGGTAGGCTTCCCGCTGCTGATCAAACCCTCCGCGGGCGGCGGCGGCAAGGGAATGTTCGCCGTCGAATCCCCGGACCAGCTTCCCGAAGCACTGGCCAGCGCGCGGCGAACCGCGCGCAACGCCTTCGGAGACGAAACCTTGTTCCTCGAACGCCTGGTGCGCAACCCGCGCCATATCGAGGTGCAGATCCTGGCCGATGCGCACGGCAATACCGTGCACCTGGGCGAACGTGAATGCTCGCTGCAGCGCCGGCATCAGAAGGTGATCGAAGAAGCTCCGGCTCCGCTGTTCGAGAACCTCGAGCAGGGCGCGCAAATCCGCGCACGCATCGGGGCGGCGGCCGTGGCCGCCGCAGAGTCGGTGGGTTACGTGGGTGCGGGAACCGTCGAATTCCTGGTCAGCGACGAGAACCCGGACGAGTTCTTCTTCATGGAAATGAACACCCGGCTGCAGGTGGAGCATCCGGTCACCGAAGAGGTCGCCAGGGTCAACGGCAACCGGCTGGACCTGGTGGACTGGCAGGTGCGCATCGCCGCCGGGCAGCGACTGGACTTCGCCCAGCGCGATGTCACGCTCACCGGGCATGCCATCGAGGCACGGCTCTACGCCGAGGACCCCGCGGAAGGGTTCCTTCCTTCGGTCGGAACCATCCTGCGGGTCAGCGAACCGGCCGGCGAACACTTGCGCGTGGACAGCTCGCTGCGCGATGGACTCGAAATCAGCGCGCACTACGACCCGATGCTGGCCAAGCTCATCGCCTGGGGCGAAAACCGCACCGAGGCCTTATCCCGGCTTGACCGCGCCCTGTCCCGATGCGTGGTGCTCGGCGTGCTGACCAACAGCGAATACCTGCGCCTGCTGCTGGCCGACGCGGACGTGGCGGCCGGGCGGCTGGACACGAACCTGATCGAACGGAAGATGCACGAGTTCTCCTTCCGGTCCCCCGGGGCGCGCGAGCTGGCGCTGGCGGCCCATTTGGAGCACGGCCGGCTGCACACCGCGGATACCCCGTGGACCCGCCGCGGCGGCTGGCGGGCGCAGCACAACCACGGGACACCGCAGCACTATGAAGTGCAAGAGCGGCAAGTTGCGCTCGCCGTGCACGGCGGGGACAGCTCAAGCCGCATTCTGCTTGCCGGGGACGAGTATGCGGTGCGGGATCTGGGCTCCGGGAACTACTCCATCAACGGGCAGCGCACCGGGATTCACCACGCGTTCGCCGCGGACGGCACCTTGTGGCTCAGCGAAGACGGGTGGACCGGAGCGGTGCGCAAGCTCCCCCGCGAAGAGGTGCTCGAACGGCACCTGGCCACGCTGGCCAAGGCGTCGGGCACGTTCTCCCCGCATGTCGAGACCCCGATGCCCGGCACCGTGATCTCGGTCCAGGTAGCCGACGGCGAACAGGTGTCCGAGGGGCAGCTGCTGGTCAGCATCGAGGCAATGAAAATGGAGCACCAGCTGCTTTCCCCGGCGACCGGCACGGTGCGCATGACCGGACTGAGCGTCGGCGATCTGGTGAAGGCCAAGCAGCTGGTGGCCACGGTGGAACCACAAATTCAGGAGCAAAACGCATGAGCGAGCCTACGCAACAACGTTTCGAACAGCGCGGACTGTACTTCGATGAGCTGAAGCTCGGGGCCGCATATGTGCATAAGCCCGGGCGCACGCTCACCGAGGCCGACAACGTGCAGTTCACCACCATGACCATGAACAATCAAGGTTTGCACCTCGATGCGGCGTGGGCCGCAACCCAGCCGTTCGGCAAGCCGCTGGTGAATTCCTTGCTGACCTTGAGCACCATGATCGGCCAATCGGTGGGGCAGCTCACCGAGGGCACCATCGTGGGGCAGCTGGGAATCAATGATGTGAAATTCCCGCACCCCATGTTCCACGGGGACACCCTCTACACCGAAACCGAGGTCACCGCCCTGCGCGAGTCGAAGTCCCGCCCCGGACAAGGTCTGGCCTCGATGACCCACACCGGGCGGAACCAGCACGGGGACATCGTCGCCACCGCGACCCGCACCTGCCTGATGTGGACCCGGCAAGCGCACTTGGACTCCCTGGATTCCACTAAAGCCGCCGCAAATGACTAGCTTCGCCATGGGCCCCGCGATTCTCTTCTGCCCGGCGGACCGCCCCGAGCGCTATGCCAAGGCCGCCGCACGCGCCGACGCGGTCATCATCGACTTGGAAGATGCGGTGGCGCCGGAAAGCAAGGACTCCGCCCGCCGGGCGCTGCTGGACAGCGCCCTGGATCCGGCACGGACCATCGTGCGGGTCAATCCGGCGGACTCCGAGTTCTTTGCTGCGGATCTGGCGGCGCTGAGGCTGACCGCCTACCGCACGGTGATGCTGCCCAAGAGCGAATCGGCCGCCGATCCGGCGCGCTTGCAAGGCTACGAGGTGGTTGCGCTGTGCGAAACAGCGAAGGGCATCACCAGCGTCTCCGAGATCGCGGCGGCTCCCAATGTGGTCGCGGTGATGTGGGGGGCCGAAGATCTCATGGCTTCGCTGGGCGGAACCTCTTCGCGCACGGAAGCGGGGAACTACCGCGAGGTGGCACGCTTCGCCCGTTCCCAGGTGCTGCTGCACTCGGTAGCCCAGGGCAAGGCAGCGATCGACTCGGTCTACCTGGATATTCCGGATACCGCCGGACTCTTGGCCGAAGCGCGAGATGCCAAGGCCTCGGGCTTCGCCGCCAAGGCCTCCATCCATCCGAATCAGATGCCGGTGATCCGTGCAGCCTTCCGGCCCGGCGAGGCCGAGCTCGAGCGGGCCAAACGGATCCTCGCCGCGGCCGAAACCAATCCGGGGGTCTTCGCCTTTGAAGGCCAGATGGTCGATGAACCGCTATTGCGCCAGGCACGGGTAACGCTGGCCGCCGCCAAGCATCTCGAAGACGGCTAGGCAAACTCAGCGTCTCGCAAACCACCAGAGCAGGCGCAGAAGTGCGATATCACGATCAGCGCAGGGGACGAATCCACGCACTCCAGCCCAGCGGGTTCCAGGCAAGCCTCGCCTCGGATGGATCAAGTCACCGATGAGGACCACCCACTGCACCGGCAATACGCCCGCATTGTGGTGGTCCTTTCGCTTTTGCTGCAATCCCTCCTCTCCGGTGGATGCGTCATCTTTTCCGCAGGATCCATGAATCAGCGGTGCGAGTTTCAGCCTCCCTTCCCACTAAAGGATGAGGGCGGCTCGTTGACTAGGGTAATTAATCAGGGCTAGGGTCTTAAAGGAGACTAATCGACAAGGAAACTTTCGAATGCGCAATGCTCCAACATGTCACGAACACCGGTAGTTGGGCGCTGCCATTTTGTTGAAGCGCAAAAACTCGCTGACGGGGAATCTACCTTGTGCAGGAAGCCAGGGCGTCGATTGCCGATACGGTTGCCACTCCTGCTTCGGCATGCGCAAGCAGGAGCTGCTGCAATGCCAGCTGCCGGGTTAGGCGCACTTATCCGGACATTGGAATCCCTGCCAGAAGATCCAGAAACAGCCGGCCCCACGAGCCAACGCGCGGGCCAAAGGAATCTGGGGCGCGATTCGCGGTGGTTCATTCAGCGCGCAGATGGGCCAAGGAACTGCAGATGCCAGCAAGCAGTTCTTGGCCCAGATGGCGCTGCCACCGCCTGTTCCGGGTAAGAAAAGTAGTAGGCAGGATTAAAATGAGTGCAGATGAAATCAGGTTTCCGACGCTCGGGAACGCCATCGCGGGACGACTGACGACGGGTGCGGTGAAAGGACTTCTGGCCCTGGCCGTTGCCTGGCTGTGCACATGGTTCATCAGCGTGGACGCGACCTTCGGCAAACTCGTTATTGCCTTGATCGTGTCGTTCGTGGTTTCGGAGGTGCTCGGCGCCGTCATCGAGCGCCCAATAGTTGTGCGGGAATATCGGGCCGCTCCCGGCGGGCTCGGCTACGTGCTGCTCCCGCTGTCGGCGTCGGTGTTGATCGCGTTCGCTTCTGCGTTCGCAGTCACCGGAGCCATGGATGCAGCCGTGTTGATAACTGCCATCGTTGCGGTGATCAACACCAGCGAAGTGCTCTGGCTGCGAAGTTGGGAGCCCGGGCCAACCCCGGAAGAGGAGCGAGCCAAGTTCCAGGATTTCAAGGCGATGACTAGTGAATATTTCGCGGAAGATGCCGCGGAGATCAAACGCCAAGCTGGCCACAAGGCACGGGAGCGGTACTACAAGAAGAAAGCCCGCGGGGAGTCAAAGAAACATGGGAACGAGGGCAGCTGACAGCCGCGAGCCGCCGGCGGCTCAGCGGCGAACCCAGCGATAGCGGTGTTCCGGGCGCCCCGCCGAACCATAGCGCGGGCGCAGTTCCACCTGTCCGCGCCGCTCCAGCAGGTCCAGATACCGCCGGGCGCTGACCCGGGAGACCCCGCAGGCCTCGGCGACCTCGGCCGCCGAAATATCCGCGTCCACCCCGCGCACCGCGTCGGCGATGAGATCCAGGGTGGCCTGCGCGTAGCCCTTGGGCAGGCTGCCGGTCGGGGCCGGCGCCGGCCCGGATCCCGTCGATTCGGCCTCTTCGCGCAGCAGCACGTCGATATCCGACTGGGCCAAGCGTTCCGGCGCGGCGATCCGCGCCTGGCGGAACAGGTCCAGCCGCCTGCGGAATTCCCCGACGGCGAAGGGCTTGACCAGGTACCCGTCGATCCCCTGGCCGATGGCTCCGCGCACCGTGGGCGCATCGGCGGCTGCGGTGATCATGATGACCCCCACCTGGCTGAACCGGGCGCGCACCTCGGCGAGGACCTCGACGCCATTTCCGTCCGGCAGGTGCACGTCGAGCAGGATCAGCTCGATTCCCGCATTCGCCTCCAGGCAGGCCAGCGCCTCCGCGGCGCGGGTGGCGGTGGCCGCGACACGGAATCCGTCGGTGGATGCAACAAAAAGTTCGTGCATGGCCAGCACATCCGGGTCGTCGTCGACGATCAGCGTTTCGATCTGGCGCATAGCTTAGTTCCCCTGCCCTGTTGCCGCCGGCCACCGGGCGGCGAATTGCGCGCCACCCAGCGCGGAGTCTCCAACCTCGATTGTCCCACCTCTGCGCTGGATAATCCGCTGGACCAGGGCCAGCCCGATCCCATGGGGCTGCGTGCTTTGATCCTTGGCGCTGACTCCGCGGGTGAAGATGCGTTCGGCTTGCTCCGGGGGCACCCCGGGGCCGCTGTCCTCCACCCGCAGTTCGGCCTGCTGCCCGGCCAGCCGGACAAAGACCTCGACCCGGCCCCCGTCCCCGGCCGCCTCGATCGCGTTGCTGAGCAGATTGCCCAGCACGGTCAGCAGGTCGCCGTCGGCCCCGGCGCCCGCCGCGACCAGCGACTGCGCCGACACCTCGAAGGACACCCCATGTTCCCGGGCCACCGCGGCATTGGCCGAAAGCACCCCGGCCAACCCGGGGTCCGGAAGTTCCACCGCGGTGCGCTCCTGCGGACCGGCGATCCGGGTTATGTATTCCTGCGCTTTCTGGTGCGCGCCGACGGACAGGTAGCCGGAGAGCACATGCAGCCGGTTGGCGAACTCGTGGGTCTGCGCGCGCAGGGCATCGGCCAGTCCGCGCTGGCCGGCCAGCTCGCGCAGCGAAGCCTCCAGCGCGGTGCGGTCGCGCAGGGTCAGCGTATAACCTGCATCGGCCCGGGCAGCTCCGGCCACCGCATTGCGCCGCGAGACCACCAGCACCCGTTCGCCCACCAGCACCTGCCGGGCCCCCTCCTCGGGCATCGTGCCGAGCAGCGGGTCCAGCACCTCCTCGGCGATGCGGCCCACCACCGATTCGCGCAATCCGAGCAGCGTCTCGGCCTCCCCGTTGCACAGGGTGATCCGCCCCGCGGGTCCCACGCCGAGCACCCCGTCGCTCACCGCGTAGAGCAGCGCATTCTGCGACTGGAGCAGGCCCGGGACCTCATCGGGCTCCACCCCGAAGATGCGGCGGCGAATGGCGCGCGCCGCGGACAGGCTGAGCAGCGTGCCCAGGCCGGCGGCGCCCAGAATCCACGGGGCGAAGCCCACCACGATGGAGTTCAGCTGGGCACGCACCTCGCTTTGCAGGATCCCCACGGAGATCGTGCCGATGATCTGGCCGTCGGCGCGGATCGGCGCCTTCACCCGCAGGGTGGGGCCCAGCGTTCCGGATTCGATCCCGGAAAAGCTCTCCCCCTGGCGCATCAGCGAATGATCGGTGGACACCGGCCGGCCGATCTGCTCCGGGTCCGGGTGCGAAAGGCGGATGTTATCCAGCCCCACCACCACGACGTAGTCCACCCCGGACACCTCGCGGGCCAGCTGGGCGATCGGCGCGATAACCCGTGCGGCGTCCTCGGTGTTCAGCGCGGCGATCACCGCCGGCTCGTTGCCCACATGGCTGGCCACCGTGCCGACCCGCGCATAGGCCTGGTCCTGCACCCGCTGGTCCTCGACCACCATCACCGCGACCGCCACCGCGAGCACGACGGCCAGGACGATGACCACCTGCAGCCCGGCCAGCTGCAGGCGCAATCGACGGCGGCGCGGTAGCGGAGTGGCGGTGGGTCTCATGGCCTGCCTTCCGGCGTTAACTTTATTTTTCTTATGGCACCTATGACCCAAACCACGTTTTCGATAGTGGTTTGGATCACTGCATGGGATCGTAGCTAAGACGCTTCCGGCCTGCCGGAATCCCCCTCATCACTCGAACCCTACGGATAGCTATGAGCAAACTCAATTTTAAGAACGTGGCCTTCCTGGTCGCCAGCGTTCTGATCGCCACGCTCGCGCTGGTGACCTCGGCCGCCTCGGGCGGCGAGAACACGGTGCGCGCGAAACTCGTGATCATGGCCCCGGCCTCTCCCGGCGGCGGCTGGGACGGCTTTGCCCGCGAAGCGCAGCAGGCCATCAAATCCGATGGCATCAGCAACAACGTGCAGGTGGTCAATGTCCCCGGTGCCGGCGGCACCATCGGGCTGAGCCAGTTCGCGCAGATGACCGGCCGCTCGGACATGCTGATGGTCACCGGCGGGGTGATGATCGGCGCGATCGAACTCGCCGACTCGGGCACCTCGCTGGAAGACGTCACCCCGATTGCCCGGCTGGCCGATGACTATGCGGTGATCGTGGTCCCCGGCGACTCCGAGCTGGAGACCCTGGCGGACTTCGTTGAAGCCTGGAAGAAAGACCCGGGCGGAACCTCCATCGCCGGCGGTTCGCTCGGCGGCATCGACCACCTGCTGATGGGCATGGCCGCCCGCGAGGTGGGCATCGACCCGCAGCTGGTCAACTACATTCCCTACTCCGGCGGCGGCGAGGCGATCACCTCGGTGCTTTCGGGCACCACCAGCGCGGCCGTTTCCGGCTACAACGAGCTCTCCGACCAGATCGAGACCGGAAGCCTGCGCGCCCTGGCGATCTCCTCCGAAGAGCGCCTGCCCGGCGTGGATGTGCCGACCTTCAAGGAGGCCGGGGTCGACGCGGCCATGGCCAATTGGCGCGGCTACGTCGCCGCCCCGGGCATAACCGCCGAGCAGAAGGCCGAACTGCAGCAGATCGTGGCCGAATTCCATGCCACGGAGCAGTGGAAGGACGCCGTGGCCCGGAATAACTGGACCGACAGCTACATGGTCGGCGATGAGCTCGACGCATTCATCGACGCGGAGATCGCCACGACCACGGATCTCGTGGAAGGACTCGGACTATGAGCACCACCCAGAGCAGAGAAACCACCGAAGACACCGTACGCATTACCGGTTTCTTCTCGGGCCGCAGCGAGCTGGTGGTTACCGCGCTGCTGCTGGCCCTGGCCGTCGCACTGACCATCGGCACGGCCTCCATGAACGTCATGGGCGATACCGTGCCCGGTCCGCAGTTCTTCCCCTGGATCATCTGCATCGTGCTCTATGCGCTGACGGTGCTGCATGGCCTTTCCGTGCTGCGCACCCGGCGTTTCCCGCAGGGCACCGACAGCGGCAACCCCGATTTCTCCGCCGAAATGCTGGCCGAATTGGGCGACACCCAGCGCACCGAGGTGCTCGGGGCCAGCGCACAGCGTCCGCGCCGCACCGGCCGGGTGCGTCTGTACTCGGATTGGGCCACGATCGCCTGGATCGTCGGCGGCATCGCCTGCTTCATCCTCGTGCTTCCGGTGCTGGGCTGGATTATTTCCGCGGCCGGATTGTTCTGGGCCATCTGCAAGGCGCTGGGCAGCACCCGCCCGATTTTCGACATCGGGGTCGCCGCCATGGTTTCCTCGATCAGCTATTTGGCGTTCGGCCTCGGGTTGGGCCTCAGCCTGCCCGCCGGGCTCCTGGGAGGTTTGCTCTAAATGGATCAGCTCAGTCACTTAATGGCGGGTTTCGCCGGTGCGTTGACGCTCGTGAACCTCATGTGGGTGCTCATCGGCGCCTTGCTGGGCACGGCGGTCGGCGTGCTGCCGGGCCTCGGCTCCTCGATGGCCGTCGCCCTGCTGCTGCCGGTCACCTTCAGCCTGGACCCCACGGCCGCGTTCATCATGTTCGCCGGAGTCTACTTCGGCGGGATGTTCGGCGATTCCACGGCCGGAATTCTGCTCAATACGCCCGGGGCCTCCTCGGCCATCGCCACCACCTTCGAGGGCCACAAGATGGCCAAGAGCGGGCAGGCGGCCCGGGCCTTGGCCACCGCCGCGATGGGCGCCTTCATCGGCGGGCTGATCGCCACCACGCTGGTGGTGTTCTTCGCCCCCTCGCTGGTGAAACTGGCGACCGCCTTCGGCCCGGCCGAATACTTCGCCTTGGCCGTCTTCGCCTTCGTCGCCATCTCCTCGGTGGTCTCCGAATCGATCATCAAGGGGCTGGGCGCGCTGTCCATCGGCCTGGTCCTGGCGCTGATCGGGGTGGATGGAATCTCCGGTTCCGTGCGCTTCACCGGCGGCCTGCCGCAGCTCTTTGACGGGCTGTCCATCGTGGTCATCACCGTGGGCCTGCTGGCCCTGGGTGAAGTCATCCATGTGGCCTCGCGGATCCACCGCGACCCCAGCGCCCTGCGGATCCCGGCCAGCGGCCGGATCAGGCTCAGCGGCGCGGACTTCCGCAAGGCCCTGCCAGCCTGGCTGCGCGGCACCGCCTTCGGCGTTCCCTTCGGCGTCATCCCGGCCGGCGGCGCGGAGATCCCGACCTTCCTTGCCTACGGCACCGAGAAGCGCTTGGCCGCCAAGCGGAAGGATCCGGAGTTCGGAACCACCGGTTCCATCAACGGCGTGGCCGCCCCGGAGGCCGCCGGAAACGCGACCGCCGGCATGGCCATGGGCGCCCTGCTGGCCCTGGGGCTTCCGGTCTCGGCGACCGCGGCGCTGATGATCGCCGCGTTCCAGCAGTACGGCATGCAGCCAGGCCCGCTGCTCTTCGAACGCTCGGGCGACATGGTCTGGACCCTGCTCGCCTCGCTCTTCGTGGGCTTGGTGATGCTGCTGATCATCAACATGCAATTTGCCGGGCTTTGGGCCAAGCTGCTGCTGGTGCCACGGCACTACCTGTATGCAGGAATTACCGTGCTCTCCATGCTGGGCGTCTATGCGGTGAGCTCCTCGGTGATCGACCTTTGGTTCCTGCTGGCCATCGGCATCCTCGGCTTCATCATGCGCCGCTACCAGTTCCCGGTAGCCCCGGTGCTGATCGCCGTGATCCTCGGGCCGCTGGCCGAAACCTCCCTGCGCCGGGCGCTGACCGTGTCCGAGGGCGACCTGGGCTACCTGGTCTCCTCGCCGACCACGATCATCATGTATCTTCTGCTGATCGCCGCGGTGGCGCTGACCATGGTCAAGCATGCGGCGAGCCGTCGCAAGCTGCGCTCCGAGGCGATGGTCCTGCAGGATTCGTAGACCGACTGACTCCATCAGCTAAGGGCCGCGGGCCGGGACAATCTTGGGATTGTCCCGGCCCGCGGCCTTGCAGTTCTAGAGCACTACTCAATAACTACGAGCTCACAAATGCCTGCTGCCCACGGATTTCTATCCGTGGGCAGCAGGCATTTTGCGTCGAGTTGCAGGAGCTCGGTTGCTAGTTCGTGTGCAGGCTCTTGTTGCCGTAGTGCACCGCGAAGAACAAGCCAAGGCCCACGAAGAGGTGAATGATGCTTAAGGTGAGCGCGGTAGCGATGTCGCCGGCGGCCATGATTGGCAAGATGATCGAAACAACCGCAACGACCAGACCCAACCACTGGGCGACCTTGCAGAATGCTGGCTTGGCGCGGCCGATAACAAAGACCACCGCCCCGAGGATGAGGATCGGCAGCAAGGTGAAACCGTAGACCTGAGCGAAGCCAATGTGCTCACCGGTGTTCTCACCGAGCACCATGGTGGCTCCTGCGGAACTGCCAATGAAGTAGGTGATGACGTTGAGGAAGCCAGTACCAGCGGCGGCAATCAGGACCTGAACGAAGTTAAACGGGCTTTTGGGTTGAGTCTCAGCGTTCATGAGCCGGAGCGCTCCTCTAAATAGTTGATTTTATCCAACTAAGTCTAGAACCTGACCCGCGTTCCGCGCGTCTCACTTGCCAGTGAAATCCGCAACACCCATGCGCCGGCGAAAAGCCAAAGGGGGCTACAGCCGTACGCGCAGCCCTCAGCTCGGGCCGAGCACCAAGATCATTCCGAACACGCCGATGGCGATCAGCACCAGGGTGGTCATGAGCACCGCGACGATATCCGGCCTGACCCGCTCGGATTTCACGCCGAGGGCCATGCGCCGGTAGCGAGCGCGCTGCGAGGCAAAGATTCCCAGCGCCATGGTCGCGGAAATTGCGATCATCAACACGATACCCACGCCATAGTGCGGCAGCCAGCGCAAGAAGACGGCACTGACCACAAGGAATGACACCAGGGTACGGCTCCACGCAAATACCGTGCGCTCTGGTTGCAGCCCCGGGTCGGCGATCTGGATGGGCTCGCGCATCAGGCTCGCGAACCGACAATCATCGCCACGGCCGCGATGGAAGCGGCCACTGCGCCGAAGCCCAGGAGCGGAACGATGGCAGGTATCGGCAGCGGGCGTCCGGTGCGCATGCTGCGCTCCACGCGGACCCAGCGGACCGCGGCACCTGCGGCAATCAGAATTCCCACGCCGATGATCAGCACCGCGAGCCAAGTGCGCAGCGGCGAGGGGAAAGCCTCGGCGGCGAAGGCCTCAAGCGCGGTACCACCGGCAAGGAATGCCAGTGAGGTGCGGATCCACGCCAGGAAGGTGCGTTCGTTGGCTAGCGTAAACCGGGGATCCGGCTCCGCGCCATGAGGCAGGACCCAGCGCGAGAGGCGGCTTCGTTCGTGATCAGACATGCCACTCCTACAGGTACGTGTTGCTTCCACTCAGTACATCATGCGCAATGCTCCCTCATCGCCTGAGGATGCTTCGCGTCGCGTTGAAGTCTACAGACCCATTCATAAGTAAAACCATTGTTAATGGTAGATAAAAACAGTTTTACGAATGTGAGCCAGCGCATAAGAATGGTTGGTAGATACTAGAACAACGAAAGGTCGCAGAGACATGGCCTCCACCAATTTGAATCCCCACGTCGTCACCCTCGGCACCGCAGGCGGTCCACGCTGGTGGACCGGCGAGCACGCCGGCGAGCGTGCAGGAATCTCCACCGCGGTAGTCGTCGGTGACAGCGTCTACCTCGTAGATGCCGGCACCGGCGTGGGAAACCAGCTGATGAAGGCGGGCTACAGCCCGGCGAACCTGCGCGGCATCTTCCTCACCCACCTGCACTCCGACCACAGCATCGACCTGGCCTCGCTAGCCATCTTCGGGCTGTTCACGCTGCCCGCCGATAAGGAACCCATCGCCATTGTCGGCCCCGGCGAGCGCGGCGCCTTGCCACCGGCCTCCCCGAGGGCGAGCGTTCCGCCGCAGGCGCTCTACCCGCAGAATCCAACGCCGGGCACCGCCTCGATGTTCGATCATCTGATGCAGGCCTACGCAACGGACCTCAACGACCGGGTGATCAACGCCTTGCGCCCCTCCCCGCTGGATCACTTCTCGGCCCAAGACATCCAGATTCCTGCGGGCACCGGTTATCACCCGAATGAGAACCCGACGCCGGAGGCATTCAAGCCATTCGTGATCTACCAAGATGAATTGGTGACAGTGAGCGCCACGCTGGTGAAGCATCCGCCGATTGCGCCGGCCTTCGCATTCCGCTTCGACACCAGCGAAGGCTCGGTCACCATTTCCGGAGACACCTCGCCTTGCCAGAACCTTGTCACGCTGGCCCGGGACACGGACCTGCTGCTGCATGAAGCCATCGATTTCGAATGGGTCCAGCGCACCTACGGTTCGATTGGAACGCTGGAATCCCAAGCCTCCATGGACCATCACCGACGGGCCCACACCTCGGCCGAACAGGCCATCGAGATCGCGGCCCAAGCCGGGGCACGCACCCTGGCCCTGCACCACCTGGTGCCGGGCACGACCCCGCTATCCGTCTGGCATTCGCACGCCGATAAGTTCTCCGGTACCTACTTGGTCCCCGACGACCTCGATAAAATATCCTTCTCCCGCATCCACAGTGAAATGGCGGCATCCCGATGAGCAATGCAGTGAAGCCACAAAACCAGCCGACGGGCGATGGTGAGCTCAAAGTTCCCTCGCTCAATTCCCCGCAGATGCGTCGCATCCTCGCCTCGAGCTTCATTGGAAGCGCGATCGAGTTCTACGACTTCATCCTCTACGCCACGGCCGCCTCGCTGGTCTTCAACAAGGTGTTCTTCATCGGGCTCACCCCCGGCGTGGCGCTCTTCGCCTCCTTCTCCACTCTTGCCGTTGGCTACCTGGCCCGCCCGCTGGGCGGAATCGTCTTCGGCCACTTCGGCGACAAGGTGGGCCGCAAGGGCGTGCTGATCACCTCGATGGCAATGATGGGCGGCGCATCGACGCTGATCGGCCTGCTGCCTCCGGCCGCTCAAATCGGCATGATCGCGCCGATCGCGTTGATCACGCTGCGCATCGTCCAGGGCCTGGCCGTGGGCGGCGAATGGGGAGGAGCCATGCTGATGGCGCTGGAGCACGCCCCGAAGGAACGCCGCGGCTTCGCCGCGAGCTTCGCGAATATGGGTGGACCGGCCGGTGCGGTGCTGGCGACCCTCGCAGTTTCCGCGGTCTCCATCCTGCCCGATGACCAGTTCCTGGCTTGGGGCTGGCGAATCCCGTTCCTGATCAGCATCGCGCTGGTAGGCATCGGCCTGATCATCCGGCTCAAGGTTGCCGAGTCCCCGCTCTTCCTCGCCTTGGAAGGCAAAGCCGAAGAACGCAAAACCCCTTTCCTGGAGGTCATCACCAAGTACCCCGGTTCGGTGATCCGCGGAACGCTGGTCGGCATGAGCTCCTACACGGTGCAGGGCCTGATGACCGTCTGGGCCGTCGCCTATGTGGTTGAAGAGGTCGGCATGGACCGCACGGCCGTGCTGAATGTGAAGGCCATCGGCGCTACGCTGACCGTTATCGGCATCTGGTTCGCCGCCCGCTACTCCGACAAGCTCGGTCGCCGCCCGGTCATGATGGTTGGCATCGCCGCCGGCGCGGTAATGGCCCTGCCGATCATGTGGATGCTGGAAATGGGCGAGCTGTGGCTCTTCGCCATCGCCCTGTTCATCGCCAACGGCATCATCCAGGCCACGATCTTCGGACCCTTCGGCGCTTTCACCGCCGAGCTGTTCCCCACCCGGATCCGCTATACCGGCGCTTCGCTGGTGTACCAGCTCTCCTCCACCGTGGGGGCAGGCTTCACCCCGATGATCGTTACCGGCTTGGTGCTACTCGGTGGCGGAACGCTGTGGATCGCCGGCGCCGTCTGGGCGGGCGCATTCATTGTCGCCGGGCTTGCCATACGTGGGGTGAAAGAGGGCCGCGAGGCGGATCTCGAAGCGGAGAACCTGTAGCCTCGCTGAACAGATCCAGGGTTGGCTGGAGTCGCAAAGACTCTAGCCAGCCCTGTTTTCTTTTTCGGCTCCAACCTCTTCACAGAAGTCGAGGAATGCGCGCAGCCGCAGGCTCGGACGGTTTGATGCAGTATAGGCGACACAAATATCGCTCTCGCCGACCGGACCCTCAATTTCCAGGATCGCCAGCGGCAGTCCGTCATAGCTGAGATTGACCGGGGGCCGCTGCACCAGCACCGTGTAGCCCAAACCCCGGGCAACCAAACCGCGCACGGCCTCGAAGCTCTGCGAACTCCAACGCACCTTGGGATCCAGGCCCGACATCCGCAGATTCACCAGCTGGTTATCGCGCACCGTCGGAATGTCCAGGGACACGAAATCGTCTCCCGCCAATTCCGACAGCGCCACACTGCCTCGCTTGGCCAGACGGTGGTTGCCTCCGACCAGGACATATGGCCGCCCCGACATGACGCGGCGCCACCCCACGTGCGGCAGGAGATGCCGAGTGTGCGTGAGCACCGCATCCAGATGCCCCTGCAGCATCCGCTCCTGCAGCTCGGCGCCATCTCCCTCGAGGAGGGTCACCTGCAGGTCCGGGTGCACGTTGGTGAAGCGTTCGCAGATCACCGGAATCCAGAAGGCCGCCAGCGAGGAGTAGCAGCCGATGACCAGCGGTCCGGAGAGCTTGGTTTGGCGTTCCACGATTTGATCCTGCACCTCTTCGGCATGGCGCACCAGCTGCTTGGCATCGTGGAGGAAGTCCGTACCTACCGCGGTGAGGACCACGCCGCGCGCCCGGCGCCGCACCAGCAGCTGCGATCCCACCACCCGTTCAAGTTCGTCCATCGCCTGCGACATGGCGGCCTGCGAAATATGGCAGGCGCCGGCGGCCGCGGAGATGGACCCGGTTTCGGCGACGGCGACAAAATACTGTATTTGACGCAGGGTGTAGTTGATCACCCACTCAGTCTAGCCAGCGGCCTAAAACCCACCGAAGCGGATTCCATGAAGCATGCTGCGCACAGCCGTTCGGAACAACCTGGTCGGAGGCGCCTTGGAGCGGACACCTACAATCGAGATGCCCGTTATCTTCAGGCATGCCCGCTTATTGAAGAGGATATAAGTTGCCGCGATGCAGAACTTTCAGAAATACGCTGAGGATCCTCTTCGGGAGGGGAGCAGCCCAGCCCCTATCCCGAGCTGGACTTCATCGAACCGATCATCGCGGTCGTGGCAGACGAGCGCCAGCGCTACAAGCTCGAACAAGAGCTTTCAAGCATCGAGGTCAGCTGGGAGACCCGCGGAGTTTTCGACTGCGGCGAGCATCGGATTGCCGCTGGAGATGTCCTCTACCTCGCGCATTCATTTCTGGCACCATATGCCACGGATTCTGCAGGGAACATGCGCTACGGAATCATGCAATCGCCGAGTCCGAGCGCCGCCTACTATCGGAAGGACACCGCGGACCGCGAGTTACCAGTGCTTTATCTGCAGCGAGTTGTTGTGGGCGAGGTGCATCCAGGGGGTACCGGCGAGCTGCTCGGTGATTGTTGCGCTACACGCTGCAGGCCCGGCGCTCAAGATGAGGGCTGGGCCTGCCCGCTCTGTGGATGCTACTTCGAGGCGCCGATGGCCCAAACCCGCGGCAGCTCGGTGCCGTTGACCGCCAGGTCGCCGATCAGCCGGGCCTTGAACACCCACGGGTTGTGGTTGCCGGCGGTGCGGGCATTGCGCCAGTGCCGATCCAGGTTCTTCGAAACGCTGGTGGCCGAAGCGGCCAGCGCGTCGAAGGCGTGGGTGATCGCGTTGAGCACCAGCGGGGTGAGCACCACCTGGGCCTGCGCACTGGCCAGCTCGGCCGCATCATTGGCCGCCTCGTCTTCCTCCGCCGTCGCCTCGCCCTCGTGCAGCGCCAGCGCGGTTTCATAGGCTCCCTGCAGGGACTGCGACACGCGTTCCACGGTTCCGGCCGCCGCGAACGCAGCCGCCGACACCTCGCCGATGACCTGCAGCAGCTGCGGATCTTCGGCGGCCACGTTGGCGGCGCCGTGGCTGAAGGTGCGCTTGCGGGCCTTCAGCTCGGCGGCGAAGTCGCGTTCGGCGGCCTTGGCGGACCCGGCCAGCACCACCAGCAGCACCTGCTGGTAGAAGGCGGTCTGGTACTTGAAGCGGGTGTCGAAGTCGATCAGGTCCTCCTCGGCGACGACCGCGTCGGTGAAGGTGGAGGTTCCGGTGCCGGTGGTGCGCTGTCCGAAGCCGTCCCAGTCATCGGCCAGCACCACGCCGGGCTGGTGCCGGTTGACCGCGGCGATCACGCGCTTGCCGGTATCGGTGCGCTCGGCGTAGGTATCCAGCCAGTCGGCGAAGATCGAGCCGGTGGAATAGTACTTGGTGCCGTTGACCAGGAACCCTCCCTCGCCATCCGGGGTGACCTTGGTGATCACCTCGCCCACCTTCACGGTGCCGATCTCGGTCCAGGAATTCCCCACCAACTCCCCGGCGGCAAAGCGGGCCAGCCACTTGTCGCGCCCCGGCCCCGGGGCGGCTACCAGGCGGTCTTCGACGAAGGCGAAGTGGGCGCGCAAGGCCTGGGCGATGCTGGAGTCCGCGGCGGCCAAGTCCACGAGCAATTCGAAGAGCTCGGCCAAGGTGGCCCCTGCCCCGCCGTGGGAGACCGGGACGCGCAATGCGCCGAAGCCGGCGGCGGCCAGCTCGGCCACCTGCTGGTGCGGCAGTTCTCCGCTGCGGTCGCGTTCGGCGGCGCCGGCGGCGATCTTTTCAAAGTGCGGGGCGAAGCGGGTTTTCAATTCAGCCAGGCGGTTGGCGGTGGCAAGTACGGTCATCAGTTCGGTCCAATCCGTGGGTGCGGTTGAGGTTTAGGTGTAGAGCGAGAGCGGCTGGGTTTCCCCGCGCAGGAAGTACGCGCCGACCTCGATTTTCTTGTAGTCCACCGGGTCGTGCAGCGAGTGGGTGCGCACATTGCGCCAGAACAGATCCAGGCCCACATCATTCTGCGTAGAGGAGGAACCGGTGACCTCGAAGATGCGGTTGGCGACCTCCACGCCGATCTCGGTGGAGACCACCTTGGCCTCGGCGATTTCCACCGCCAGCGCCGCGCGTTCGGGCTGGGTGACATTCCCGGCCTTGGCCAGCAGCGCATCGAATTTGCGGCCGAGCTTCTCGGCCAGGGCGGCCACCGCGGCGGTGCGCGCCTTCAGCTCGCCCACGGTGCGCTGGAAGACGACGTCCTGGGAGTAGGTCTCCGCCGCCGAGAGGAACCAGGCGTTCTTGCGGCCCAGCAGGATTTGCTTGCCGCGGGCCAACGCGCCCTCGGCGATGCCCAGGTAGAAGTTCGCGAAGGCCAGCTGGATCCCGGGGGTGAGCAGGGTGGACACCGGCTCGTCGGTCACCGCCCCGAGCAGATCGGCGGCCTCGATGCGCACGTTGTGGTACTTCAGCGAGTTCGAGGCGCTCAAGCGCTGGCCCAGGTAGTCCCAGTCATCGACGATTTCCAGCCCTTCCCGGTTGCGCGGGAGGACGAAGGCCAACACTTCGCCGTGTCGCGGGCCTCCGGAGACCTCGGCGTTGACGACGATCATCTCGCCGACTCCGGAGCCGGTGGAGAAACGCTTGAAACCGTTCAGCCGGAAGCCATCGTCCTCCGCGGTGAGCGTCAGCTGCGGGTCCACCGGATTCACCGAATCGCCCCAGAGCCAGCCTCCGGCCACGGTGCGCCGCCACCACTCGGCCTGGGCTTCGGCCGGAGCGTAGAAGGCGATGCCGGACTGGTTGATGTAGTGGTAGGCCAGCAGCTGGGAGATGGACCCGTCGGCCGCGGCCAGGATGCGGATGGTTTCAAAGGCGGTGGCCCAGTGCGCTCCGGCTCCCCCGAATTCGGCCGGAACCAGCAGGTTCAGCAGCCCGGCCTCGCGCAGCAGCTGCACCTCGGCGAAGGGCTGCTCGTGTTTGCGGTCGCGCTCCAGCGCATCGGCGGCCAGGGTGGCCGCGACCTGCTCGGCGATCTCGCGCCAGTGGGCGAGCTCGGCCTCGTCTGCGCTCCCGGTGTAGGGAACGCGGGGCAGTTGCGTGCTCAGTACGGTCATTTTCGTTCTCCCTTAGAGTCTTGCTCCGAAGGAAGCAGAAAGTTGCTTTCTGCTGATCCATCGAACCTGGCGTTAGCACTAGCTGCGGAATGCAGGCTTGCTGCGGCGTCGTCGAGCCAGGTCTCTCAGCCGCTCTGGATGGTTGGTACTTCGAGTGAAACACCGCGGCATGAGCGGATGGAAGGAGCACGTCATCCGACGGAATAGTCGGTCAGAAGTCGTCATAAAGCGAGATTTCCGGCGGACTTGGACCGCCCCGAAGGCGCTGGGACGCCGTCATACTTCTGGAGGTTACGTCATCGGCGATCGGAGAGCTTGATATCCGGATCCAGCATCAATCGTCCGGGCACCTGTCAGGGGGATCTCGGTTTCTCAATTAGCCGACAGCGATAAGCGTCAGCGAATGCGGGGGTGGATCATGGATCCAGCGATCAGGCATCCCGGATGGCCGGATTGCCGGTCGTTGTTCCCATGCCCGTAATCCTTGCCCAGCAAGCCAATGGGGAAAGCTGGGCTGTGCTCGAAGTTGCAGCCTTGCCTTGCCTATTGCGGCCATCCCGCCAGTTAAACCAATAACCGCGCCATCCTCTGATGGCGCGGTTATTGGTTGATGCAGGCTTCTTGGATTTACTAGAGCAGGAATGCCCCGAGGATCCAGACGGTAGCAAATGCGGCGGTGCCCTGGATGGCGGTGGCCACGCTCAAGGTCTTGTAGGCCGTGATCACCGGGATGCGGCTGAGCTGGGAGACCACCCAGAAGTAGGAATCGTTGGCATGCGAGACGACCATCGCGCCGGCGCCAACTGCCAGGACACTGAGCACCATGCCCAGTTCGGAGTCCAGACCGAGGGATCCGAGCATCGGGGCGACCAGCGCCGAGGTGGTCACCATCGATACGGTGGATGAGCCCTGCGCCGACTTCAATGCCGCGGCGATCAGGAATGGCACAGCCAGTCCGAGACCCAAGCCGCTGAGCGAATCGGAGAGGATCGTGGTCAGCTCCGAGGCTGCCAGCACAGCACCAAAGGCTGCGCCGGCACCGGTAATGAGCAGGATGGGCGCCGCGGTGCGCACGGCTTCGTGCATCTGCTCGTTGAAGTCGGCAAGCTTCTTATTGCCGTTCAGCAGCAAGGTCGCGGCGAGCAAACCGAAGATCAGCGCGATCACCGGGGTGCCGATGAAGGACAGTGCTTCCAGTGCGGCGCCTTCGCCGAAGGGATGCGATGGAAGCTTGGCGATCGATGCCGCGCAGATCAAGACCAGCGGCACGAGGATCGGCAGGAAGGCCAAGCCAGGGCTTGGCAGCTTGCCGAAGCTTGCCCGCAGCTGCTCGTAATCTATTTCGGCGATGTCGTTCTCATCCTCGGATGGCAGCGGAGTCCAGGTGGACTTGTTGAAGCGGCTGGCATAGAACAGCCCGGCCATGGCCGAGACCACTGCCACCGGCAGGCCGATGGCGATGATCAATCCGAGGTTGTCGGCGATGCCGATGGACTCGGCGGCTGCCAGCGGTCCTGGGGTCGGCGGGACCATGGTGTGGGTGGCATACAGGCCGGTCATCAAGGCAATGGAGGTGGCCAGCGTGGAAACACCGGTGCGCAGGGTGATGGCCTTGCGCAGGGAGTTGAGCACCACGTAGCCCGAGTCGCAGAAGACCGGTATGGAAACGATGTAGCCGATGAGCGACAGCGTCAGGTTGGGGAATCTGGTGCCCAGCACCTTGATCAGCGCATCGGCCATGGAGATCGCGGCCCCGGAACGCTCCAGGATGATGCCGATCATCGTGCCGAAGAGGATTACGAGGCCAATATTGCCCATGGTGCTGCCAAAGGCGGTGGTCACCGTGGAGGCGACCTCGGCGATGGGGATCTTGTAGGCGAAGGCCGCGAGGATGGCCGCGCCGATGAGGGCGAGGAAGGGGCTGATTTTCCAGCGTGCGGTGACCAGCACAATGGCCACCACGAGGATCAGCAGAACGAGGAGTTCATACACGGCGAGTTGGCTCCTTTGCCAATATCTGTGGCCCCCAGCCCGAACCTGCAATGGCGCAGGCGGTCGTTCTGGGTGCGAGTTCCGGCCCGTTGCTGCCGCCCGCTATTCCGCCAGGTCAAGCTGCTCAGGCTTTTCCTGCGAAGGCTGTTTCGGCCGGGAGGACCGGTTCAGCGGGCGCTCAACTTCGAGCATCTTGCCAATACTAGGGACTGCGGACTCAATCGCCTATGGGCGCACGCCCATATTCTTATGCCGGAAATTCCTAGAATATGTGTTTCTGGTCTAGGGCGACCGCTGCGTAGATGGCATGCTGCAGCCGCACCGCCTGGCCGGTGTGGCGGATGTCCACCCCGGCGATCAGGGCTATGCGCTCCAGACGCTGCACCAGGGTATTGCGGTGTATGTGCAGTTCGGTTGCGGCCTGGGTCATCGATGCTGCGGCTGTGACGACCAGCAGCGTCTTCGCTTGCTCTTCGCTCAGGTCCCGGGCGGGCCGGGCAATATGGCTCAGGCTCTGCGCCGGTGTGCGCGCGATAGCGGTGGCGATTTCCGGGCTCCAGATCTCCCGGTTTCGTCGCTGGGGTATCAGCGCCGGGAGCGCCACGAGGGCACGGAGGGCTTCGGCTTCGGCCAGCAGGTGTCCGGCGCCTTCTGCCGGGGCGGAGGCAAGATAGCGCTCCGTTGCGCCTTGGTCTTCCTCGAAGGCCGGTTCGTTCGCCAGCCGGATCCGCCAGAACGCACCGGAGAGGTTGATCCAGGAAGTGCGCCGGCCCTCAACGGCCGGCACATCCAGCAATGGATCCTGCGCGCTGCGCGGGATCCATGCCTCCAGTTGCGTTGGTCCGCGCAGGCCGTGCGCTGCCAGGCTCCGGTCAATGGCTTCTGGCTCGGCCCATCCGGCCAGCAACGCGGAGATAATGTCCCGGGCTTCTGTTTCACGGCGGGTACTGCGCGAGTGCTCGCGTTCCTGGGTGAAGAGCAACTGCACGGTCAGTGCAATCAGATCGGCTAGCGGCTCGACCTCATGCGGGGCTCCGGTGACGCCGACGACCCCGCACAGCTGATTATCCAGTGTGAGCGGAACGTTGACCCCGGGCTGGGTTCCGGCGCTGCCATCGGCCTGGCTGACGCGGATGATCTGGTTGCGGCGGATCGCCTCGGCGCTGCCCTCGTGATGCGTTCCGATGCGGGCCGCATCGGTGGAAGCAATGATCACCCCGTGGGAATTCATGATATTGACATGGCGGTTAATCGTCGGCGCGATGGTGTCGACGACCTTTTGCGCCAGTGCGCTGCCTAGCCGGGGCTGCTCCTGTTCGCTCATGGTTTTATCCTAGCCGTCCGAGTAGCTGGGACCCTTTCCATACCCCAGCCGGACTGCTTGAAACCGCCAGATGGCATGTTCGCGTCCATGCCGGCTCCGGTATTCACGCGGAGATTGCCAGCCTGGATTTTCTTCGCAATCAGCAACGCCTCGGAGATGTCTCGGGTGAAAATGATCGAATTCAGCCCGCAGCCATTGCCGAAGGCTTGGCGCAGTACGACCGCGCGGGAATCTTCATCACTGAATTTTGTGTCCGAGAGCTCCGGCCCAATGATCTCTTCTTTTGACACCGACATTTCGGCTTCACATTGTTCAGGACGGTTGGCGGAACGAAGGGCCCTCCGCGCTCACCGGTTCTCCGCAGGTAACCAGTTCGGCACCTTCTGCGAGGCCCGCGGCCATGTACCCGAGCACGCATACATTCAGCACGTCTCATTATCACCGGTGGCAGCTTCAGCATCCAGGTAGTAGATGAAGACCGCCGCTGGGCAAGGAAGCCCTCGCTTAGATCGAACCCGCGGGCACGTGCACCTCATCGGGTTGCCACAGGGCAGGCCACTAGGACTCAACGCCATGCTAGGCATGCCCATGCACCAACGCAGCCTGCACGGGATTTGAAAGGGCCCCTCGAACGCCCGCCAGGGCGCTCCGTACTAAGCGGAACTTCATCAACAAGGTCGGCTGAACTTAGATGATTTGACCGCGCAGGAGATTCCGCTGGAAAAGATCAATGAGGACTACTGGGCACAGGAGAGCGGAGCGATCGCCAGGGGCGTGATCCGCTTCGAAAGCGCAGCATTTCAGCGAACTAGCTCGCAAGCCGCTCGCGCGCCATTCGGCTGGATCGGGCACCGCTGGCGTCCGGCTCTTGGGCAAGCACGGAATTCCATAGTTCATCCAGCGAGAGTCCAAGGACCCCCGCGATGGCGGCAATAGTTGAGAATGCGGGGGTGGCCACTCGCCCGGACTCGATCTTGCGTAGCGTCTCCGGGGAAATTCCCGCGTCAAAGGCAATGTCAACCATGGTCCGCTCGGCTCTTGCCCGGCGCAAGAGGGCGCCGAGGCGCTCGCCGCGTTCGAGTTCTTCAAAAGTGAGGGGCAATCTAACCATAAAACCAATTATAGTACCGGTATAGTATGGACGGTATTGTTATTGGTTTTATGAAAGGCTTCGCATGATCGAGATCCTGAATTCCCACGAAGCTGCCCGGGCTAAGGTCACCGGAGCTCTCGTGGGGCAGATCCTGCAAACCCTGCGGGACCGCAGCGTGGTGGGCACCAACCTTTTGGACATCAACGCTTGGGCCCGCGAGATGATCCTCGGAGCAGGCGCAGAATCCTGCTATGACGATTACGCACCAGCTTTTGGGCGCGGACCATTCGGCCACTACATCTGCACCGCGGTCAACGATGCGGTGCTGCACGGATTACCCCACGACTACGCACTGGCCGACGGTGATTTACTGACCCTGGATCTTGCGATTTCCAAGGAAGGCATCGCCGCTGATGCTGCCATCAGCTTTATCGTGGGGCCGACCCAGGACACCGTAAGCACCCAGCTGATCCAAGCCACGGAACACGCGTTAGCTGCCGGAATTGATGCGGCCCGGCCAGGGGCCAAAATTGGCGATATTTCCTATGCCATCGGCACAGTCTTGCGCGAGGCCGGGTACTCGATCAATACCGAATACGGCGGCCACGGGATCGGCTCGACAATGCATCAGGAACCTCACATTTCGAACAACGGACGGCCCAACCGAGGCTATAAGTTGGTTCCCGGATTAATGCTCGCGCTGGAACCATGGGTTATGACAAACACCGCGAAGCTCATCACCGATCCCGATGGCTGGACCTTGCGAAGCGCAACGGGTTGCCGTACCGCGCATACCGAACACACGGTACTGATCACCGAGGGGGCGCCTCAAGTATTGACCCTGCCGCCCTCCTCCTAGGCCGGGCTTACTCGGCCTCGGCGCGCTCCTTGACGATTGCCTCGGCCACGCTGGCAACATCTGGCGCGAAAGCGTACAGCTTGCCTGCATCCTGGTGCACCCACCAACGTCCACAGAGCGCGGTGCTCTGCAATTCAGCGTCCGCCGGCCACCAGTCGGCTTCGAGGGTTCGGTAGGTCACGAAATCCTCTGGTGCCATGTCCTTGGTCCGCGAATCGGCGGCGTAGCCATTTTCCAGTTCCTTGGCGCTGGGAACGCCGGTGTTAGCCAGCGGCTCGCATTTGCCGCTTGGAAGTTCACCTGAGTAGTCCATGGTGAAAATTCGTTCGTGCCCGGTGCTGCGTTGCTCCAGGCGGACGTCGGTTCCACCATTGGGAGCCCAGCTGGGAAGCAACCCGGAAGCTACGCCTTCTGCGGAAGTCTTTGCGGTTTTGGAGGCCGACTGCTCATATTTGTCTTCGGTTAGCTGACTGACGTCACATCCGGTCAGCAGCAAAGTGGTCGGAATGGCTAGTGCTATCAAGGGAACAAGGTTTTTCTTCATCACAACACAAGCCTATGAAAGCCTGTGGCGCCACGTCCTCAGCGGACGGGTGTAACTGTGCGTACTCCAAGTCCACCCCTGGCATGAGATCTCTGGACTCGGCGGTGGATAAGCCTCGGACCGAACCACGCCCCCAGTAGCGGAGGACCATGGAGGCCTGCCCCAGGCCGAGGAACCGAGTAGTCGCCGGTTCGCTCACTGCACGGCCCCCGCAAGTAGAGCCGCATCCTGAGTTCCCAGCGCATTGACGATCGGCGGCGTGCGCCACACCCATCCCCTGCATGCAGAGCTGCTGGATGCTGCAGGCACGTGGATCGCAGTTTCGGTGGATTTGTTTTCAACGCAACACTGCGCACCGACTACGGCCAAAGATCAAGGATGCCCTGGATCCTACAGCCATTCCCCCTCGGGCAAGCTAGCCCAGGTATTTCATCGAGAGGCCAGTAATTAAGCGTCATTAACAAAGAAAAAGTGATCCTGAACTGCGAAAATAAAGGTATCTAAGCCATATTCTCAACAGTCCAAAGGATCACTCTCTCGGTGAACAACAATACCTCCCTTTACCCAGCCATACCAACCGTGAGCACAAACCAAGCACTCGTCTCCCACGCAGGACTCACCACCCTGAGCGACCTGCTCAACGCAATGGGTTTCCGCAAACTCTGCGAAAACCGATTCTCCCAATTCGTCCCGGCCGCGGCGGTGCACCGGCCAGGGAAGATGATCGCAGACCTGAGTCTGATGCTCGCCGCCGGCGGCGAGCAAGTCAGCGACACTGACCAGCTACGAACGGTTCAGGGGCTGTTCGGGCCGGTGGCCTCTGACCCCACGTTCAGCAGGTTCTTCGCCAGGATCAGCAAGCACCCGGGGGCTTTCGACTACGCATTCGCTACCATGCAACGCGAGGTACGGACCAAACTCTGGGCGGCTGCAGGTCAACGCAATCCCGCAGCACGAGCTTCCCGCATGAATCCTCTGACCGTGGATATCGACGCGTCCCTAGTCAACGTGCACTCAGATAAAGAAGGTGCCAAAGGAAACTACAAGGGCGGCTATGGTTTCTCTCCCATGATCGCCATGGTTGACTACGGCAAAACCCAGGGCACCGGCGAAATCCTGGCTGTCCGCCTGCGTCCTGGAAATAAAGCCGCGAACTCGGCGAAGGACCATATCAGCATCCTTAGCCAAGCGCTGGAACAACTGCCCGACGATTTCTATGACCCAGATGGTGTGCTGATTGGTGAAAAGATCATGGTCCGCACCGATAGTGCCGGTGCCACCCGTGAGTTCTTGAAGCATGTTGATTCGCTGGGCCTGCAGTTCTCCACCTCGTATTCACTGCCAGTGCTGAAGGAACGATTTGTGCGGTGGATCGATGAGAAGAAGTACTGGGAACCGGCGCTCACCGCCGATGGTGAGCATCGTGATAATGCGTGGGTGATTGATGCATCCAAGGTTATTGAACTCATTGGATAC